>JAEDKB010000004.1 GCA_016296045.1 Oscillospiraceae bacterium | reverse complement strand
GCTGGACGAGGAAGTGCTGGAGCTTGAACGGCTGGGTGCAAAGCTGCATCTGGGTGACGGCTATTTGGAAAACATTTCGGGCGATATCGCTTTCCGCACCCCGGGTCTGCACCCCGAAAAACCGGAGCTGGCGGCTCTGCGGAGGTCGGGAACGGTTATTACAAGCGAGATGGATGCTTTTTTTGAGGTCTGCCCCTGCCCGATCATCGGTGTGACCGGCTCAGACGGCAAGACGACAACGACAACGCTGATTTCCGAGATGCTGAAGCATGCAGGTTACCGCGTCTGGCTTGGCGGCAACATCGGCACGCCGCTTCTGGACAAGGTGGATGAAATGCAGCCCTCGGATCAGGTGGTGCTGGAGCTCAGTTCCTTTCAGCTTATGGATCTGCGCAGAAGCTGCCATATTGCCGTTGTGACCAACCTTGCGCCCAATCATCTGGATATGCACAAGGATATGGCGGAGTATGTAGACGCGAAGAAAAACATCTTCCTGCGCCAGAGTGAGGGGGATATTTTGATTCTCAATCACGATAACGCGCTGACAGAGAGCTTCGCCTCCGAAGCAAAAGGAACCGTCAAACGGTTTTCCCGTCAGGAGCCGGTAGACGGCGTGTATTATCAGAATGAAACGATTTTCGTCGGCGGCAAAGCATTGCTGCGGCGAGAGGATATTCTGCTTCCCGGGATTCATAATGTGGAAAATTATATGGCGGCGATCCTTGCAGTGGACACAATGGTCAGTGATGAGGACATTCGCTATGTTGCAAAGAATTTCGGCGGCGTGGAGCATCGCATTGAGCTGGTGCGGGTGAAGGACGGCGTTTCCTTCTATAATGATTCCATTGCTTCCTCACCCAGCCGCACCATTGCAGGACTTCGGAGCTTTTCCAAAAAGGTCATTCTGATCGCAGGCGGCTATGACAAGCATATCCCCTACGATATTTTGGGACCGGAGATTGCCGAACACGTCAAGCTCCTGGTCTGTACGGGCGCAACGGGCGGAAAAATCGCTGCGGCGGCGCGTGCGGTGCCTGGCACACCCGAAATCCTTGAGATTGAGGATTTCTACGAGGCGGTACGCACTGCGGCGGCGCATGCAAGGTCGGGAGATGTTGTGATACTCTCACCTGCGAGCGCGGCGTTTGATCAGTTCAAGAATTTTATGGTGCGTGGTGCCGAGTTTAAGAAAACCGTAATGGAGCTGTAAGATATGAGCAAAACCTGTGCGGCGGTGATTGTTGCCGCAGGCTCTGCCCGACGGATGCAGGGCATAGATAAGATCATGGCGCCGATCGGCGGCATACCGATGCTGCTTCGTACCGTACAGGCGATGGCCGCAAGCGAACGGATCAACGAGATCGTGATTGTGACCCGCGCCGATCTGATTAAGCGGGTGAAAGCGCTGTGTTCGGCAGAGAAAAAAGTCTGTGCCGTGACCGCCGGAGGAGAAAGCCGTGCCGAATCGGTGCTGTGCGGTCTGAGACAGGTACATAGCGAGCTTGTGGCCATTCATGACGGCGCAAGACCGCTGGTAACGCCGCAGGTGATTGACAGCGCCGTTTGTGCGGCGGAAACGTATGGGGCGGCGGCACCTGCCATTGCCGTTCACGATACCATCAAGGTTGCTGTGGACGGAATCGTAAAAGAAACGCCCGACCGAAGAACGCTTTTTGCCGTGCAGACACCGCAGGTGTTCTTTTTGGAGCATATCCAAACTGCTCTGGCGGAGGCGCTTTCCTGCGGCATTGCGCTGACGGATGATTGCTCTGCGGCGGAAGCGGCAGGAATGCAGGTTTATCTGACGCAGGGCAGTGAGGAAAACAGAAAGATCACCGTTCCGACGGATCTTATTTTGGCAGAGGCGATTTTGAAGGGGAGGGAAACGTCATGAGAATCGGACACGGCTACGACGTGCACCGCTTGACGGAGGGCAGAAAGCTCATTCTCGGCGGCGTGGAAATTCCCTTTGAACGCGGGCTGGACGGACACTCCGATGCGGATGTTTTGCTGCATGCCGTCATGGACAGCCTTTTGGGAGCGGCGGGGCTGCGTGATATCGGCGTGTTGTTTCCGGATAACGATCCAAGGTATGAGGGAATTTCCAGTATGCTTCTTGTGCGTGAGGTCATGAATCATCTGGAAGCACAGAAACTGCGTGTCGGAAATGTTGATGTGACCATTCTGGCGCAGCGTCCGAAGCTGAAGGATTATATTCCGCAGATGCGCGATCATCTCGCGCAGGCGTTGAAGCTTCCCGCAGAGCGCGTCAACATCAAGGCAACGACGGAGGAAGGACTTGGATTTACCGGCAGCGGCGAAGGAATTGCCTGTCATGCCGTTTGTCTGCTGGAGGAATAGAGAGGAGAACATCCATGCTGAAAATAAAGAAAGAGCCCATGACCGCTGAAGAAGTGCAGCCGACATGGGAAATGCTGGTGGACTTGGAACGAAAATTGCAGCGAAATGTGCGCATGAGCCGTATTTTGCAGCCGGTTGGCCTTGCAATTTTTGCGCTGAATCTGTTGCTTGCAACTGCAAATATCATTCGCTTTATCGGCGGCGCATTGGTTGAGGAATATTTTATGTCGATGCCGATTCTGCCGCAGCTTGTGGAGCACCTTCCGCGCAGCAGTTGGGTCGGAGTTATTGTTTTTTCCATTCTGTTTGTTTATCTGATTCCGCTGGCGATCTGCGGGGGTATTGCTCTGATTTTTTACCTGACGGATCGCAAAAAATATGAAGACGAACGCGAACCGCTCTTCGGAACGGAGATTGAATGTGCTAAGGCGCTGACGAACAAGGCGGAAAATGTCTATGTGCTGCGCAAAAAGCTGAAAACACAGTCGATTTATACGATTACGGGTATTCTGACGGCGCTGTTGGTGCTGCCGATTCTGATTGCGCTGGTTCAGTTTCTCATGGGGCAGTCTCCGGCAGTGTTTGAAATCGCAATCGCGTTGATTGCCCTTCTGGTGTGCCTGTTTGCTGTTTTCTGGATCTATGCAGGCGCACTGAAGAGTTTCTCTCTGCTCAATTCGCTGTTTTATTATGCACCGAGTGAATGGTCGGTTTATCTCGTTTACCGCAGAGCGGACGCATACTGGGAGAGCATCGATCCGGAGGAATTTGCACGGCGAGAAAAAGAAGAGGCCAGAAAAAAGAAGAAGAGAAAAACTGCGGAATACGAGTCGGAAGTCCCGGAAGAACCGTAAGAGTATGGGATCTAATTTCATTTTCTGATGATAAAGCGTCAAAACAGAAAAAATGCCACCGAAATCCTCATTTCGGTGGCATAAATTCTATCAGCAGTAAAAGTCGCGGATTTTTTTAGCGCGGCTGGGGTGCCGCAGCTTGCGGATGGCTTTGTTTTCAATCTGGCGGATACGCTCACGGGTCACGCCGAAGATCTGTCCGACCTCTTCCAGTGTATGGGTTTTGCCGTCATACATACCAAAGCGCAGACGCAGAACGTCGGCTTCGCGCTCGGTCAGCGTATTGAGAATTTCACTCAGAGCTTCGGCAAGAAGTGCGTTGCTGGTTGCGTCAGCGGGACCGGGCGTGTTATCGTCTTCGACGAAGGAACCGATTGTGGTATCCTCTTCGTCACCGACCGGCGTATCCAGAGAAAGCGTATCGGCGGCGGTGCGGTTGGCCTCAATGATCTTTTCAATCGGTAGATTCAGCTCGTCGGCGATTTCCTCCAAAGTCGGCTCACGGCCAAGTTCCTGCACCAGCTTGCGGTTGCAGCGGGTAGCCTTGTTGATGACCTCTACCATATGCACCGGAACGCGAATGGTTCGCGCTTGATCGGCAATGGCACGGGTGATTGCCTGCCGAATCCACCAGGTCGCATATGTAGAGAATTTGTTTCCCTTTGTATAGTCAAACTTGTCGACAGCGCGGATCAGGCCGGTATTGCCCTCCTGAATCAGATCCAGAATATGCAAGCCCCGTCCGGAGTATTTCTTTGCGATGGATACGACAAGACGGAGGTTTGCTTCGGTGAGCTGATTCTTTGCGGCCGTGTCGCCCTCCGCGACCCGCTTTGCAAGTTCCTGCTCTTCTTCCACGGTGAGCAGAGGAATCTGTCCGATCTCCTTCAGATACATCCGGACAGGATCGTCCAGATTGAATTCCGCTGCCAGCTCAACCGGATCGACCAGCGGCTCTTCTTCTTCCATTTCGTCGGCAGGCATATCATCGAGATCCTCAATGATTTCCTGAATGGAGTTCGGATCTGTCTCAGAGGTAATGATCTGAATTCCCATGGATTCAAAGGTATCATATACCTGTTCAATTTTTTCAACGGAGAGGTCGAGCTTTTCCAGTGCGGCAAGCAGTTCAGAGGAGGCAAGCACCCCGTCATGACGTCCTTTGTTGATTAAATTGGTCAGCGGCGCCATGAGTTCTTCGTTGATTTTCCCGTTTTTATTTGAGGTAGCCATAATGCACTTCCTTGCAAATTGGATTTGATAGCAATTCTCTTTTTAAGTCGGGCATCTTTTCACAGCCCGACGGCGTAGAGAATTGTATGAGACAGCTTTTGCATTGCTTGCGGCGCAAAAGGACAGCACTCAGGCGCTGCCCACCCAATAGAAAATGTCTGTTTTCTATCGGGCGCTTGGATTAGTGCGAAATCTTATACATTATACCGTATGTTTCTTTTCAGCGCAATAGTTTTTTGCCGAAAAATAAGAATTTTTTTCCTTTTATGATAAAAAGAGAGAAAAGATTACAGAAAAAACACGCTTTGACGGCTATGCACAGGATACCCGTCAAAGCGTGTTGTCATACATGGGAAAAAATACTTATTTCGATCAGTTTGCTTCCAGTTGTTTCCGGATTGCGGAAATGAATTCCTCACTGGTGACAATATTCGGCGTTTTGCCCTCCCAAAGCATTGCAAGATCCTTGGTCATGGTTCCGCTTTCAATCACCGAGATGCAGGCTTTTTCCAGCTTGTCAGCAAAGCTGCAAAGTGCAGTGTTGCCGTCCAGCTCACCGCGCTTTCTCAAAGCGCCGGTCCAGGCATAGATCGTTGCCATCGGATTGGTCGAGGGCTTTTCGCCTTCCAGATAGCGGTAATAATGGCGCGTAACCGTTCCGTGCGCCGCTTCGTATTCATAGTTTCCGTCCGGAGAGACCAGAACGGAGGTCATCATGGCAAGAGAGCCGAAAGCCGTGGAAACCATGTCGCTCATGACATCGCCGTCATAGTTTTTACACGCCCAAATAAAGCCGCCTTCGCTGCGGATCACGCGGGCAACAGCGTCGTCAATCAGCGTGTAGAAGTAGGTGATTCCGGCTGCTTCAAACTTCTCTTTGTATTCGGCTTCATAAATATCCGCAAAGATCTGCTTGAAGGTGCCGTCATAAATTTTTGCAATGGTGTCCTTTGAGCTGAACCAGAGATCCTGCTTGGTGGCAAGCGCGTAATTAAAGCACGAACGGGCAAAGGAGGCGATAGAGGAGTCCTTGTTGTATTGTCCGGTCAGAACACCGCCGCATTCAAAGTCATAAATGGTCTTGCGCGTTTCTTTGCCGGTGCTGTCCGTAAATACGAGCTCTGCTTTGCCCTCCGGACAGCGCATCTCCGTTGCCTTATATACGTCGCCGTAAGCATGACGGGCAATGGTAATCGGCTTTTTCCAGGTTTTTACGACCGGCTGAATACCGTCTACCAGAATCGGAGCGCGGAATACGGTGCCGTCCAGTATGGCTCGGATCGTGCCGTTCGGACTTTTCCACATCTCGTGCAGATTGTACTCGCTCATGCGCTGCGTGTTCGGAGTGATCGTGGCGCATTTGACGCCGACACCGTACTTCTGAATGGCTTTTGCGGCATTGTGCGTGACTTCGTCACGAGTGCGGTCGCGTTCTTTCAGACCGAGATCATAGTATTCGGTTTTCAGCTCAATAAAGGGCATCAAAAGCTCGTCCTTAATCATTCGCCAAAGGACGCGGGTCATTTCATCGCCGTCCATCTCGACCAGCGGAACAGTCATTTGAATCTTATTCATAGTTCTCTCCCTGTTGATAAGCTCGCAGCGGTTGATCGGCGTACCGAGCTCGTAGAATTTTTCTTCATAGCCGGTCATTATGCCGACCGGTCCGTTTGCGTGCAGATTGCGTGTCAGATTCCGTATCTCCCAGCCGCAGAGGTTAAATTCGCCGAGCGACCATTCAAATAGGGCGGAATTGTCCGTTTTGAAGTGGATTTCGCCGCCCTTGCGAAGTATTTTTCGATACTTTTCAAGGAAGGAACGATAGGTGAGGCGGCGCTTCGCGTTTTTCTTTCGAGGCCACGGATCACAGAAATTGATGTAGAGCAGGTCGATCTCGCCGTCAGCAAAATATTCTTCAAGCTCCGCGGCATCCAAAGACAGGAAAAAAACGTTTTTCAGCCCCATGGATAGCGCCTTTTCCATGCCGAGCAGCATTGCTTCCTGCACACGCTCCACCGCGATCAAGAGAATATCCGGCTCAGCGGCAGCGGTTTCAACCGTGAATTTCCCCTTGCCGCAGCCGACTTCCAAACGGATCTCGCGTGCATCCGGCATCAGGGAACGCCAGTTTCCCTTGAGCTTCTTTGCGTCGCGGAGCCAGATTTCGGAGCAGGCTTCCATACGCGGTTCTAAATTGTTGCGTTTTCGCATTCTCATAAAAAGAGATTCCTCGCTTGTAAAATTTGCTGAGAAAAATTATACCAAAATAATTTGACTTAGTAAAGAGCGTGTGTAATTTTTCTTGCATTTTTTCTGCTGCGTGTGTATAATGTACTCGGCATGAGGTCTTAACTGTGTTTGCCTACAGGTTTTATTATGACATGATTTCAGACTGCAATGTAACGAAACGGAATATCCGGGCTTAGCGAAGTTTGGTATCGCGCCTGGTTTGGGACCAGGAGACCGTGGGTTCAAGTCCCGCAGCCCGGACCAACCCCGCCAGTTTTCAGTACGAAAACCGGCGGGGTTGCTATGCAATATGGTCTTTTTTCGTGATTATCTACTTATTCTTTCATCTGCGTCCCAATATGTTTCTCCTGCCGCCATTGAGGAGCCTCGCCGTCATCGCCCCAGTATTCCTCGACGGATGCGATCTTTCCATCTACGACACGGATGAAAGAGGTTGCGTGGCAGGACATACTTCCATCCTTGTTGTACACATGGGTGGCGGTGATGATGTGAGTATCGGTTGTAATGATCCGCTCCACCTCGCCATCCCACTGCCCGGGATATTCGCAGTTCGCCCGGATAAATTCCTCCACAGTGAAATGCTCGTTTGTGTTATGCCAGTTTACATAGGCATCGGGATGGAAGTATTTACGGATGGCTTCTGCATCCTGCCGCAGAACGGCATCCCAAAACTTTTTGATGTTCATAGTTTCCTCTCCATCATAAAGTACGAGGAAAAATCATTTGGAAATTCTTCACCGGTCAAGGCAAAGCCATTCTTTGTCCAAAATGCTTTACTCTGAGGATTCCCCTTGTCAATACCAAGCCGTGCTTTTTCAAACCCAAGTTGTGTCAGGTAATTCATGATGTCTGAAATGATAGCAGTACCGATACCATTCCCTTGTAGTTTGATATTCATTGCGAAGAAGCCAATCCATGCCGTTCCTAAGGATGGGTAATTCTCGATTAAGTCCATAACAGCAACCAGCGTGTTATTCTGGAAGAACCCTATGTAATGCTTGTCTTCATAATCCATGTTAGGTGGAAGTGCTTCCATATCCTCAAGGATGCTTTCGACTGTTACCATCGGAGGATGGTATTGATAGAAAATTGTGTTCTGTTTCAATAATTCAAAGATCATTGCTGCATCTTCCGGGTGCAAATCCCGAACAGTGTATTGACTTGAAAGGTGTTGAATTTTCATATTTATAATTCCTTTTTATTTAATTATACCACACCGAATCCGCCCGTGTAAACTCTGCATATTTTCGCCTTATGGCAGAAACTAATGCAAAAGGAGTAAATAAATAGAACAAAACGCAAAAGCCTCGGAGCCGTTGGGGCTTCAAGGCTTTTGACGGCGGGCAAAGGACTCTTTCTGCGCTTTTGCGCAGCGGGAGCCGTTCTGCTCTTCGAATCTTTGCCGACAACAAAAAAATCAGCCGTCCCGAATGGGACGACTGATTTTTTGGCAGCGGGTGAAGGATTCGAACCCTCACAAACGGAGTCAGAGTCCGGTGTGCTACCATTACACAAACCCGCTATGCCGCGCTGCGATAAAACGCATATTTAATTATATGCAGAATTATGAAAAAGTCAAGCATAAAATGGTATTTTTCAAAAATTTTTTGTAGATTGTACAATGGTGTGTAACAAAGGGGGAAAATGCAGAAAATAGGTGAGTTAAGGTTGCTGAAGTGGTAAGCTTAAATAGGACACGGAGGGGGTACAATTTGGACAGATTATGAAAGATATCTTTGTATCGGTGCAGAATCCACCGGGGGTGGAAATTGTAACGAGTGATCTGTTTGTTGTTTAATATCCTGCCTTACGCAGCTCGTCCAGCATGGCCTTTCGCCTGCCGAATTGTAGCCGCCAGGAATCCGCGAGCCGCTTTGCTGTTTCCACCCCATCGGGGAACTGCCGCACTCTTCGCAGATAACCGATAGCCTCCCGGTACATATTGCGGTTGGATGACCGAGACATGACCCCGTCCAGCATCCGTACATAGGTATCCCTTACCCGTTCCGGCGACCACCGGCAAAGGAAATCCGCGTATTGTCTCAGACGGTAGAAGGAGCCTTCCTGCTCAATGGAATGAAAAAGCTGCTCATATTTTTCTCCGAAGGCCAGCAGTTCATATTTCAATGCTCTGGTTGTTTTGTGGCACAGAAGCTCATCCAAAAGCATCGGCCACTCTTCAGATGGTATAATTTCCCGGTACAGCTTGATGTATGTCAAGTCCCACTGGTCACAGGAGAAAATTTGAAACCGCAGTTCCTCCCGCAGTTCTTCCGTTTGTCCGGTCTGCTGATAGATGGCGATCAGCTTCTGGCTGTGATTCTGGATCCGAAAACCGTCCCCCTTGTCCAGCTCCTTGCTTTCCTTGAGCAGTCTGATGGCACCGTCAAAGCTCTTTTCGCCCAGCAAAAGGTCGATCTCACGTTCCCGCACGAAGGGGAGATGACGGTATTGTGCCCAAAACCAGTCAATCGCTGTTTGCTCCATACCAAGAGCTGCCATGGTATTTGCTCTCCAGTCCAGCAACTGTTTCACGCGGTATTCAGAGTTTCCGTCTCTTGCAAGCTCCGTATCCAGAAGTTGCAGGTTTTGTTTCAGAAGCGGTGCACTCCATTCCCAATCGAATAAAAACAGCTCCACAACTTCTGTCTCAAAGTCCCGTTTCGAAACCTGGGTGTGCGAAACAAACCAAGCAAACATTTCCTGCTCCTGTCGAGAATCTGCCTTGCTCAGAAGTATCCGCCATGCCTCTTCACAGGAGCCGGCAAGAATACCGCTGCCTCCGTCCGAATCATCTGCGTCCTGTTCCATGCCGGTCTCAAACACCATGCAGGAAAGGCAGAACGCCTCCGTGATCCTATCCGTTGCCAACAACTGCGGCAGACGTGTCTCCAGAAAATCGACCAATTCCATGAAATAGTCATACGCTTGATCGTAGCTGATATAATCATAGCGATCTGTGTATTTTTCCGGAATCTCGGCAAGTTGCGTTTCCCATGTTGCTTCCAGAACCTCAGGTGCAAGCTGCCCGTGCAATGTGATAATCTGTTCTTGCAGCCCCCGGTCAGACTGCGCCAACTCCGACAAGAGCTGCCGCATTTCCTCCGGGGAAAGCAGATTCAGTGTCTCCTGCCATGGAAGCTTGGGAGAAGCCTCGCCATCGCGTTGAATATCAAATTTCTTCGGCGAATTCTTGTCCATTGCAAACAGTACCGCCGCCATATGCTTGCAATGACTTCCATCCTCCGCATAGGGACAGGTACAGGACATATACGCTATGTTCCCTCCACGGCTTACCTCAATTTCTACATCATAGTCCTCGGTTCCCGAAACGACCGCTGTTACCGTATTCCCATCCCGACAAAGGATTTCTGTGCAACCATCATTCCAGTAATCTCTCCCCCGTTCCAGAATCCACGGTGCAAACATTTTCTGCCAATTCATTCTTTCACCTGCTTATCCGATTCCTGCTATTTATATAGTATAACATAAAAAAGCATAAAGCGGAACCCTTTTGCTGACCTGCGAAGTCAGAAAATGAGATGCGATAAGTATAGGGAAGACCAGAGGTTCTTTAGTTTAAAAAAATAGGATTGCGGCTTTGGGAGATGATGCGACCTTCGAGGATGTGCTTGCGCTGCTCGGCATGAATCATATGGTGCCGGATGAGCAGCAACCGCAAGAGCCTCCGGCTTCCGACGAGCGTCCATAAATAAATGTGACTGTTTCAAAAAATCTTTTCAGCGCAGCGTGTTAAACACGCTATGAGCTGCCGCAGCATACCTTCAGAATAAGGTAAGTGCGTGTAAAAATATAGATATGAGTTTTGAAGCAGCGGGAGAAAACACGGATCTCTGTGTTTTCTCCCGCTGATTTTTTTTAACAAGTTTTATGCCGGAGACGGATAAAAAGCTTTTGTTGCACCGAAGGTGCGGCAGATTCCGCAGCATCTTGTTCGCTTTTCGGCTTTACGGAAAATCCATGCCCGGAATTCCATTGAGGGGGAAGATATGGGTAAATTGTATAACTTTCTTTACAAAAAATTATGCAGAACGGAAAAAAACAGAATAAAACTGTTCTTTTGACAGGAATTGTGATACAATTAAAGCAAAAATTTACGGCATGGAGGTAAACATATGAAATATTCGCTACGCAGCAGGGTGCTCGCGATGCTGTTGATGCTGGCAATGCTTCTGAGCGTACTGCCGGCAGCGGCATGGGCAGTAGAAGCATCCACAAAGCTTGTGGCATGGGAGTACAACGATACGACGACTGCGGCTGTAGAAGTCCCTGCCACTTTGGGCAGCGGTACTCTGTCCCATTCTACAGGCGACGCAATCTCTGCAAACTCTACCGGCTATTTCAGCCATAATAAGTGGAGCACCAGCAGCTATTGGCTGCTGTCCGGAATGAACACCAGCGGCAAGAGCAATCTGGTTCTGACTCTGCGCGCACAGGGCTCCGCGACCGGCCCGAAAAACTGGGTCGTGGAGTATTCCGTTGATGCCGGCGATAACTGGAAAGAGGCAGGAGCCTACGCCATTACCTCTTCTACCGGCACATTTACTCCGTCCATCAATCTGCCGGAGGACGCTGTCAGCGAGAATCTGCTGATCCGTCTGCGTCCGAAGGACAATGAGGCGGTCAAGAGTACAGTAGATGCGCCCGCAAGCGTTGGGGGTACCGGTACCAACAAGATCTCCTTTGTGGTGCTTTCTGCAATGGAAGCCGGTTTCCAGACGTTGGCAGCCTTTGACTTTACCGTAGACAATCATCCGGAATCCTTCCCGACGACGGCTACAGAAGGATGGGGCTATCTGAACACCACCGCCTCCGGTGAGGTGAAGCTGGTCAGCGAAAAGGATGATAAGCTGATCGGCATGAGCGTCAAGAAATGGGGCTCCGGCCACAACTGGTGCATGATCTTTAATACGACCGATACGACGGATATGACGCTGGAAGCGGATGTGCTGTCCTCCGGCACCGGCCCTGCAGACTGGGCGGTGGAATACTCGGTTGACATGGGCAGCACCTGGGTATGGGTGCAGTCTTACCATCTGGAAACCAGCACCGCAAAGCTGCAGCACCAGACGATCCATCTGCCCGATGAGGCGCAGAGCAGCAATCTGCTTGTCCGCTTCCGCGTGGATGGCACGACTTCCCTGAACGGCGGCAACATCAATTCTACCACCTGCACGAGCCGCATCAACCATGTGACGTTGACCGGTAATGTCGGTGAAAATCATGAAGCCAATCCGGCTTCTCCCTCCTGGCCTGTCGGCTACGGCGATACCTCCGGCGATGCGATTCCTGCCGATGCCTTTGTCGGATGGAATTTTGAAGAAGCAAGATCCCTTCCTACCGGTGCGGCTAAGGGCTGGGGCTTCCTTGCAAATTCGATCACGACCGGCCCGAGTTATACAGGCGGCGGTCTGACCATCAAGGGCTGGGCGCAGGGTGCCTACTGGCTGCTGATCGCGAATACTACGGGCTACACCGATATGAAGCTGAATATGAAGCTCGGCTCTACCAGCACAGGCCCGAGAGATGCCGCGCTGGAATACTCCGTTGATAACGGCAGTCATTGGGTTCGTGTCGGTGATGAGTTCCGGTTGACCTCCGCACTTGAAAACTATGCCTTTGATCTGCCGGATGAGGCGCAGGCTGCAAACGCCATGTTCCGCATTGTGATTACCAGCGATCAGGCGGTCAAGTCAACCGAAGCGACACCCGCAACGATTGCCAGCGGCGGCAACAGCAAGATCAACATGGTCTATATGACGGGTAAGCTGACCGGAACGCATGCTTCCGACCCTGCCTCCGCCGTCTATCCTGCGGACTACAATCCTGAACAGGAAGACGTTGACAACGGCTTTATCAATGCGGATGTCAAGGGCGAAATGATTGCCGGCTGGAAGTTTGAAGATGCTTCCACGCTGCCGGTTCAGCCGACGGAATGCGGCTGGGGCTCCCTGTCTCATATTTCCAGCGCTTATGTTTCCTATGTTTCCAAGGCTCTGTGCCAGACCGGCTGGACAACGGGCGCTTATTGGCAGATCATCACCAATACCTCCGGCTGTACGGATATGACCTTCCAGATGAAGACGGGCTCATCCTCCACCGGACCTAAGAACCTGTCGCTGCGTTACTCCACCGATGTTGGTGAAACTTGGGTGGAATTTGCTACATTGAGCATTTCCGGCACAGTGAAAAGCTACATCGTATCTCTGCCCGATGCCGCACAGAGCGAAAATCTGATTATCCGTGTTGTGGTTGCCGATGACGAATCCATCAAGGGAGATGTCATCAAGAACGGCGGCAGCAACAAGCTGAACAATATTGCGATTTACGGCGTGATCGGCTCCGGCCACGCAGGAAATCCTGCCGAGGTGCACTATCCTGCCGACTGGACTTGGCCGCAGGCTTATAATCTTGAGGATATTTTTGTTCCCGAAAACGATCCGGCAGCGGCGGTTACCGGTTTCGGCAGTGTGGAGGATGACCGCAGAGTCATCGCCTCCTGGGGCGGCAACGCCAACTATGCGGGCGATCTGCTGGTCTACGGCGACCTTATCAATGCCAATGACCGCTTGGACGGTCAGGCAGTCATGACGGTCAACGTCGGCAATGAGGATATCACACCGGGCTTCTCCACCTCCTCCACCAACTCGACCAACTACTATCTCGGCAGCAAATCTCCCTGTATGGGCAGCGGAACGATTCCGCAGGATCTGGATGAAGACGGCGAGCCCGATGTGGACGAGGAAGGAAAGGTCATTGAGCTTCCGACGGAGGACTACCTGCAAATGAAGGTCTCTACCGCGAAGTATACCGATCTTGCCATGTCCTTCCGTCTGCGTGTTTCCAACGCAGGTCCGAGCGGCTTTACCATGAAGTATTCGACGGACGGTGAAAACTGGACGAATTTCGGCAGCGGTCATTACAGCTATGCCTATACCGGCTACGGCTACGGCGGCGCGACCTATGAAGTAGAAGGCGAAGGCGATATCACCAACGGTTATATCCCGATGGAGGTTGGCGGCAGCTACATCAACATTGAGATGGAAGTTCCGAAAGGCTGCGAAAACGTGCAGAACCTCTATATCCGCCTGTATGCAGACCGCACCCGTCAGACACCTACCGTCAATGCCGACGGCGAGACCGTCACAACGGTCAGCAAGATATCCTCTGTCCGTATTGACACGGTCGAGCTCAGCGGCTGCCCGATGGTTCATTCCGAAATCTCTGACTGGGTGCGCTGCGAGCTTCCCTCCAGCGTTCCGTCAGGTGCAGCGCTCAGCTTCTCCTGCGGCAATGCAGATGCCGTGATCTACTACTCTTTTGACTGCGGAAAGACCGTACAGACCTATGATCCGTCCAATCCTCCGATTCTGACGGAATTCCCGTCGCTTGTCAAGGCTTGGTCCGATTCCGACGAAACGGACTTTGACTCCGTCAAAACCTACTATTACTTTACGCAGGCACAGGTCAGTCCGGTTAAGGCATCTCCGAACGGCGGCGCCGTGGTTGCCGATACCGAGATCAAATTCACCTGTCCCACCGAAGATGCGACGATCCTTTACTCTACCGATCTCGGTACGACATGGCAGACCTATGATCCGGAGCATAAGCCGGTATTGTCTGCTGAAATGCTGGCCGGCGATTGTACGATGATGGTGATGGGCACAAAGGACGGCTACATCAACAGCCCGATTTCCGTGCTGACCTATTCGCTGCGCCAGAATGAGTTCTACAACCTCTATTTCGGTCAGCTTCACAGCCATACGAACTTCTCCGATGGCGCAGGCTCCTGCGAAGAAGCCTTCTATCATGCGTCAAACGAGGTGAAGAATCTTGACTTCCTTGCGGTTACCGACCATTCCAACGCATTTGACAATGACCTGACGGCTTCGATTCAGGACGGCTCGATGTCTGCGAAGTGGGTCAGCGGTCATGAGCTTGCAGATAAGTATACGACGGAAAACTTTGTCGCTCTGTATGGCTATGAAATGACCTGGTCCAACGGCCTGGGTCATATGAACACCTATAACACGAACGGCTTCCAGAGCAGAACGCAGACAGAATATGCTTCCTACGCCACGGCGCTGAATAACTACTACACCGCGCTCAAGGGCGACGCCAACTCTCTGAGCCAGTTTAACCATCCCGGTACGACCTTCGGCAACTTCCAGGATTATGCCTATTACGACGAAGTGATCGATGAGCTCATTACCATCATCGAAGTCGGCAACGGCGAAGGCACGATCGGCTCATCCGGTTACTTCCCCTCCTATGAGGAATATACCAGAGCGTTGGATCTCGGCTGGCACGTTGCGCCGACCAACAATCAGGATAACCACAAGGGTAACTGGGGCGACTCCAACACGGCACGCTCGGTCGTCATGGCGGACAGCCTGACCAGAAACAACATTTATGACGCGATGCGCAACCGCCGAGTCTATGCGACGGAGGACAACGATTTCAGCATTTATTACACGCTGGATAATTACGAAATGGGCGCCATCCTGACGGAAGACGATGTGGGCGAAACCATCCACCTGAAAGCGAAGATTTCCGATCCTACCGATTCCGGAAATGTCAAGGTCGAGGTGATCGTCAACGGCGGCATCGTTGCGGCCTCCAAGAGCGTTCCCGTCAAGGCTTCCACCGTGGAATTTGAGATGCAGCCCAACTATTCCTACTACTATCTGCGCCTGACACAGGCAGACGGCAATATTGCCGTTACCGCGCCTGTCTGGATCGGTGATGTAGAAGCGATTGGCGTGAAGGAGCTCTCCACTGACGCGGATATCGCTGTACAGGGCGAAGAGATGAATATCACGCTCGACTTCTACAATGATGAGGAAGCGCCTGTATACATCGATTCCATCGACTTTACGGTGGACGGAGAGACCGTGTATTCCGTCGATGTGGAAAAAGAGGGCCTTTCCGTGGTTGACGGACCGTCTGCGGTGAGCTTCTCGTTCCCGTTCACCTATAACGGTATTGGTTCCATGTCCCTTGAGGTAATCATTAAGGGAACCTACATGGGCGTTGAAAAACAGTATAACGGCGTTTTGCAGATGGACTTCCTGCCTGCGGCGATGATTGCAAACGTTATCATTGACGGTACGCACGATAACGATTATGTGACCGGCTACTATTCCGGAAATATGTCGAAGATCGTCAAGCTGGGCATTGACAACTTTGCCCGCGTCAGAGTGGTTGAGGACAAGATCACCGCAGATATGCTGAAAGACTGCAATCTGCTGATTATCACTTCTCCGGCAAAGCGCACCATGTCCGGCTACAAGACCAGCCATTTTGAAGACAGCTTTGTCAGTATGGTCGCGGACTATGTGGCAAACGGCGGCTCTGTTGTGCTCTGCGGCAACGCGGACTATAACGATTCTACCGCCTGCCAGACGCATACCGAGATGAATAAGCTGCTTGCCGCCATGGGCGCTACCATTACAATGCGCTCGGATGAGGTTGCCGAGCTGAAGGACAATGATACATTGAACTACGGTCCGACGCTCTACGGCTATGCGGCGGATTCCGAATGGCTCTCCGGAGCAGACAGCGAGCTTGGCTTCTCCGTATTCTCCGCCTGCTCCGTGAATATGGATCAGAACGCGGAAAACAGCAAGGTCTATAAGGCGCAGCCGCTCATCTGGGGCAATCGTGAGACCTTCTCTGTTGATACCAAGACCGATACCGGCTATGCGATCAACAGCGATGAGATCGTATATGTCCAGCAGCCGGATAATGTCACCGAGGTGGCGGTGCAGGACACCAAGGCAGGCGGTCATATCTTTGTCGCCGGCGGCGTGTTTATGTCCGACTTCGACATGGAAACGGATGAGCATGACATGATGCTCAACGCAACGCTCATGGCAAACATTCTGGAAGGCACCGGCATGGAGCTGCCGGTGACCCCGATCAAAGAAATGCGCAAGGGTGACATGGGAGAGGTCTTCTGCATTGAAGGCTGGGTCACCAACGGTACGGCAAATAAAAACACCAAATTCTTTGATACCATCTATGTTCAGGACGCAACCGGCGGTGTTACGGTTTATCCGTACTCCACGGAGGGACTGGAAATCGGCACAAAGGTGCAGATCGTCGGCTACGTCGATGCCTATCAGGATGACATCGAAATTCAGGTGCTCCGGTGCAAGATTCTGGATCGCACCAACCTGAACGTGATTGCGCCGAAGGAAGTGAACTGTGCCGACGCAATGGATTATGCCAATAACGGCGGTCAGCTCCTTAAGACGCAGGGCGCAATCATTGAGGTTTCCTATCAGGGAACTGCGGTGACCCAGCTTCGCCTGAGAGATACCACCGGCAAGGTCGCAACGATCTTTATTGACGGTTATATCTATTCCGGCACGACAGGACTGAATACCCTTGACAGCTTCTGCAAGCCGGGCAGCACCGTCAGCGCTGTCGGTATGTGCTTCATGCATCCGGAGGCAGGCTCCGATGTTTCCACCTGCTGCCTGCGTGTGCGTGACTGCGATGAGATCGTCCTGATCTCCGCCGACTGCAAGCATGAGTTTGCAGATTCGATTGTCGCTCCGACCTGTACGGAAAGCGGATATACTCTGCATGCCTGCAAGATCTGCGGTTACGGATATACGGAAAACGAAATTGCCCCGCTCGGTCATGCATGGGACAACGGCAAGGTCACCAAGCCTGCCACCGAAACGACCGAGGGCATCCGCACCTACACCTGCACGCGCTGCGGCGAAACGAGAACGGAAGTGATTCCTGTTTTCGGCGGTGACTGCGATGGCGGTGTGAACTGCCCGTCCAGAATCTTCTCCGATCTGGATCCTGTGCAGTGGTATCATGAGGGAACGGACTTTGTAATCGCCAACGGACTGATGAACGGTGTCGGAAACGGCAAATTCGATCCGAACGGCAGCCTGACCCGTGCGATGCTGGTGACCATTCTCTACCGTGTGGAGGGCTCGCCGGATGTCTCCGGCTATCGCAATCCGTTTACCGATGTTCCTGCCGGACAGTGGTATACCGATGCGATTATCTGGGCAGCGCATGAGGGCATTGTCAACGGCATGAGCCCGACAACCTATGAGCCGAACACCAACATCACACGCGAACAGATCGCAACCATTATGCATCGCTATGCAGGCGAACCTGCCGGAACCGGCAACCTGTCCGGCTTCCCCGATGTTTACGATGTCAGTGCATACGCGCTGAATGCAATGAAGTGGGCTGTCGGAGCGGGCATTATCAACGGCAGCAGCGGCAAGCTTGCTCCGCGTGAGAATGCGACCCGTGCACAGATTGCGGCGATCCTGCAGCGTTATTTGACGAAGAAAAACGCTTAAGAACATATTGCCCGGGGCATGGCCCCGGGCAAATCTTTGAATGCTATGAAACGATTTCATATAGACAAAAAAGAATTATTGACGCGCCTGATTATCGGACTGATCGGCTTTGCGCTTCTGGCAGGACTGCGGATCTACGCCGTGCAGGATCGGTCGGTCTATGAGAGTACCGCAACGACCGGCGTAGAGTATGAAAAAGCCTTGGTGCTGGAGGTGCTGGAGGATAATACCGAACTGAACCACGATGCGGAGGATACGATTGTCGGCACCCAGCTTCTTTCCCTGGAGCTTACCAGCGGCAGATATGCAGGCGATCAGGTTGAGATTTATAACCATCTGAGTCCGTATTACAGTGTCGTTGCGCAGGAGGGCATGACACTGTCCGTCCGTGTTCTGACAACGGGGAATAACGAGTATACCGTCTCGGTCTATAATTACGAGCGAATTCCTTGGCTGATGATTTTCATTGCCGTATTCCTGCTCGCACTGATTCTGATCGGCGGCAAACAGGGCTTCAGCGCGGTTTTCGGACTGAGCTTTACCATGGGAGGCGTGATCTTTGTGCTGATGCCGCTTCTGGTGCAGCGCGGCTGGCCGCCGATCCCGACAACCCTTTTGATCGTCGCCTTGACCATGTTTGTCAGCTATGTGTTTATCGGCGGATTGCATACCAAGTCCATGGTTGCAACGCTGGGAAGCTTTGGCGGTGTACTGCTTGCGGGGCTGTTTGCCTTTGCAGCCGGCGAACTGGTGCACATTTCCGGACTGAATATGGATGAGGCAGAGCCGCTGCTTTTAACGGCGGCGGACGGCGGACTGAAGATCAAAGGTCTTTTGATCTGCGGCATTCTGATTGCGGCAGAGGGTGCGATCATGGATATTTCCATGAGTGTTTCCTCGTCGGTCGATGAGCTTCACCGCGTCAATCCGGCGCTGACGGCGAAGGAGCTGTTTCGCTCGGGTATGAATATCGGCAGGGACGCGATGGGCACGATGGCCAATACGCTGGTGCTGGCATTTGCAGGCACCGGACTGAATACGATGCTGCTGATCTATGCCTATGATGCTTCCTTTGAACAGCTCATGAATGCGGAATTCCTTTCCATGGAACTGATTCGTGCGATTGCGGGCAGCCTCGGCATGATACTGACCGTGCCGCTTGTCGCTCTCCTCAGCGCCAGAATTTTAACCGCAAAAAAGAAATAATACGGATTCCCGATGAAACTATTTATATGTAGAGAAGTCCGGTTCGGTTTTGTGCCGAAGCGGACTTTTCGTGCCTGATTTTTTGACAGGGATATGATCCGCTTCCGGAATGTGCCGCCGTCGGGCTTTGCTTATTTTTATCAAATTGTCTCCAAAAAAATGAAATCTTTTGTGTAATAATTTAAAGATAAAACTATAGACAACGGTGGTAATTTTTGATAGAATCTGTAACAGGTATAACTTTATGCTTTTTGAGACGGTGTTCTCGGAAAACAGAAGCCTAAATCTATAAACAAGGAGAAGAAACGATGAAACAGTTCAAGAAGCTTCTTGCGGTTGTTCTTGCTCTGGTCATGATCCTGTCATGCGTCGGCGCTGCGTTTGCGGCAGACAAGACGGATGTCAGCGGTCAGAAGATCAGAGGCGATGCGGCCGACCGTGAGAAAAACGCAAAGGGCTACAAGAGCGATACTTTCCTCCGCATGAACAGCTACCGGTATGCGGATGATGAGCTCGTTCGCGCCATTGTAGTTCTTGAGGGCACTCCTGAGGCTGACGTTGCAGAGAGAAACAGCGAAAGAGCAGTTTCTCACCGCGCTAAGCTGATGAGTGAGCACCAGAAGATCCGCAGTGCAATGAGCGGTATTGATTACACGCTTTTGTATGACTACACTGCGCTGCTTGACGGCTTTGCATGCGAAGTCGCCTACGGTGATCTGGATAAGATCGCTGCGATCGAGGGTGTCAAGGCGGTACATATTGCCAACCATTATGCCGTTCCTGCGGTCGAAACGGCAAAGGACGTCAAGATGGCATACGCAAATCTGATGACCGGCAATACAGCCTCTGTTTATGCTGGCTATAACGGCAGCGGCATGGTCGTTGCAGTTCTGGATACCGGTCTGCGTGTCACCCACGAGGCATTCAAGGTCTACGAGGGTGTCGATCTGACCGAAACCCTGACTGCCGAGGATGTTTCCAAGGCCGGTGCAGAAGGCAAGTATGTCAGTGCGAAGGTCCCGTTTGCATATGACTATGCAGACATGGACAATGATGTTGCAGACCATGACGGTCACGGCACACACGTTGCCGGCACCATCGGCGGTCTTGTCATTGACACCGACGGAGCTGTCACGTTTGAAGGCGGCGCTCCGATGGCTCAGATCCTCGCAATGAAGGTCTTCTCTGACGAAGGCGAAGGCACTTCCTCCGACATTTACTTCTATGCTCTGGAAGATGCTTACAAGCTGGGTGCGGACGTAATCAATATGTCCCTCGGCGCTCAGAACGGCTTCACCTTTGATACGGAGCTTGAGACCGAAGAATTCGGCAACATCTACGAGCGGCTGGAAAATGCCGGCATCGTTGCCTGCATCTCCGCCGGTAACGACTACTCCATGGCGGAGAATTCCTCCATGGGCTATATCGGACCGGAGTATCAGGACTACGGCACCGTCGGCAGCCCTGCTACCTATGAAGGCAACACCTCCATTGCTTCCGTTGAAAACCTGGCTTACCCCAGCTATACCATTGATATCGGCGAAGACCATGTTCCTTACACGGATTCTTCCGAGGACGCCATGTGGCGCGCAGCCTTCAGCGGCAAAGACCCTGTTGGATACGTCGTTGTGCCCAGCGCAGACGATTCCGAAATGATTTCTTTCGGTTATGCGAAAGACTTTGAAGCGACCGACGTTTCCGGCAAGATCGCTGTGATCCAGCGCGGTGACATCAGCTTCGAAGAAAAGGTTGAAAATGCAGCCAATGCCGGTGCAATCGGCTGTATCGTTATCAACAATCAGGCCGGTGTGATTTCCATGGCGATTGAGACCTTTGAAATCCCCGCAGTTTCCGTTCCGCAGAACTCTGTAGAGGTTTTCCTCAGCGACAATCAGCTGACGGTTTCCACCAAATTGAACATCGTCGAGAATCCTCTGGCTTGCCAGATGAGTGATTTCTCCAGTTGGGGCACTACCCCCGACCTGACGATCGATCCGGCAATCACCTCCGTCGGCGGAAATGTCTATTCCTCCGTCAATACGGCGGATGACGCTTATGAAGTCTACAGCGGCACCTCCATGGCTTGCCCGAACGCTGCGGCTACCTTCGCAAACGTTCTGCAGGCACTGAAAGAAAAGGGCGTGACCGATAAGGCCGCTCGTGCTGAGCAGGCAAGAAATCTGCTGGAAAGCTCCGCATATGTCTTTACGGATCTGGATGGCTACCTCTATTCTGTCCGTAAGCAGGGCGCGGGCCTGGTCAATTCCGCTGCTGCAATTGACCTGCTTGAAAACGGTGCTTATATCACCAATCCGCTTCAGGAGCTGGGTGATGATGCCGAAAAGACCGGCAAGTATGGCTTTGAAGTAGAACTGAAGAATGATACGGATACGGATGTCGAGTACTTCTATGGCGGAGTTGCAATGTATGATTATATCTATGATGCCAACTACGATCCCGATGCTGATGAAGAATCTGCCAAAGAACCGCTGTATGTGAACTCTTTGACCTCCGATTATCTGAAGGCAGGAATCAGCGTTGACGGTCTCAGTGCTGCAACTTGCTATAATAAGCAGTTCAAAGACTGTGCTGACGATGCATGGTATCATGAATATGTGGACTATGTCTGCTATGCAGGTCTGATGAACGGCACCGGTACGAACAAGTTCGAGCCGGATACGTCCATGACCCGTGCAATGGCTGTTACGGTTCTGTACCGTATGGCCGGTGCTCCCGAGGGCTACGCTCCTGCCACCTTTAAGGATGTTCCTGCGAATGAATGGTATTCCGATGCCATCGCTTGGGCACAGGCAGAGGGTGTTGTCAACGGTACTTCCGCAACGACCTTCTCTCCGAATGATAAGATCACCCGTGAGCAGCTCGCAACGATCCTGTGGCGCAATGTAGACGAACCGGATGCGGATACGGCATATCTGGACGACTTCGTTGATGGCGCAAAGGTTTCCGAATATGCAAAGATCGCCATGGCATGGGCGGTTGAGTACGGCATTCTCAACGGTGATAACGGTAAGCTCTTGCCTACCAATAATGCAACGCGTGCACAGTATGCGGCAATCATCACCCGCTTTGTCGGCGGCTACTATGATTGCAACGGCGGCGTGATTGTCGTCCCCGCGAATTCCACGAAGAAGTGCAATGTCACCATCACTCTGGATGAGGATGCAAAAGCATACTTGGATGCAATGTTTGAGTATGGCGCTTATGTAGAAGGCTATATTGAATTCTACAACAACGAAAACGCAACGCATGCAACCTATCTGGCATACTACGGCGACTGGACGGAAGCTCCCGTTCTTGAGGCTGCTGATTTCCGTGATTTAATTAAAGCGGATATCTTTGCCAACACGGTGCCTATCAATGACGATGGCAACACCTATGCAGACGCTGGCTATTCCGGCCTTGATATGATTGACTGCTACACCATGCCGAACATGGCTTATACCGCAGTCATGTCCTATGGCATGCCGGAGGATCTGGTATGGTATCTCGGTGATAACCTGTTTGACTATGTAGACTTCCATGAGGAGCACATCTCCTTCTCCACGGACGCTTCCAACGCGCAGAGCGTTTTGGCAAACGGCATCTATATGGAGCCGTATCAGCTCCGCAACTGCGATCATCTCATCATGACGATCACGGATGCAGAGACCAATGAGGTCTATTATGTGGACGATACTTCGTATCTGCCCAAGGCTTATTATGATAATGAGTATGGCTGGTCCGCAAGCGGCTCCTTCTTCTGGGACGGCACCGACAAGGACGGCAATTATGTCCCGTCCGGCACGATTGCTCATGTCAGCTTCGACGCAATTCTGCCCTATCGCGATACCAAGGTCGAGAATGTATGGAGCTATGATGTCATGGTTGACTACACTGCTCCGGTGATCGACTCTGTGGTTTACGATGAGACTGCAAAGACCTTGACTGTCACCGCACATGACGACAACTACCTGCAGGCGATCGCTCTCTACGGATGCGACGGTCAGATGCTGGATGTCTATTCCTTCTCTTCCGATAAGCCCGGTGAATCCTTTACCGCGACCTTCGATCTGACGAAAGTCATCGAATACGGGCATGAGCACGTCTATGAGCACGTCTATGTCAGCGCGATTGACTACGCAACCAATGAGACAATCGATGGTAACGACGCGCCTTACTACTATGTTCCGGATACTTATTCCGATTCGTTTGCAGGTGAGTACGTAATCGGCGGCTTCCCCTACGATACCGCTTCCAAGGATTACCTGTATGATGCTCCGGTTCTGCTCAAGTCCGACGGTACGGAACTGGATTCTGCAACCGCAGGTGATGTTGTAGCAGAGGACTTCGCTTTTGCGAGCGCCAGAACAGATGTTTTCTATA
>JAEDKB010000148.1 GCA_016296045.1 Oscillospiraceae bacterium | reverse complement strand
GGAGTTTCATATTCTTCATTCATTCTCCCTTTTTCATACGCCGTTTGCCGAGGCGATATACAAATATCGGCTAAAAAAGAAATACCGCAGGAGGCGGCAGCTTATGGCAAGAAACACGGCATTTTCCGAAGAAGCAAAAATGAGGTACTTATCTCTGAAAGGAATCCTCGGCAAAAATGTGGCGATTTTCGTCTGCTGCGCTTTCTGCGATTTGCCATATATTCAGGATATGGATGTTGAGAATTGGGAAGATTATGTGCAGACGATAGGAATCGCTAAGCACTTTTCTGACGGCGCAACGGATTTCCGCGTTGCGGAAGAGAGTGAAAAGACAAAAGAACAACGCTGGCAGGAAACATGGGGATTCGGCGATGAAAGCAGTAAGTACACAAGCAATGACTACATTCGTTTGGATGAGCTTTTCAAGTCATATTCCTCCCGTTTGGTTTCCGCAGGCGGTTACGATAAATTCCAAGAGGACACATTGCGGCATTGCTGCCGCCTTGCTTTGGAGCGGGATAAATGCGTTTCCAAGGGCGGCAAGGAAAATGTTGACATGGCGGCAAAGCTGGACAAGATGATTCAGGACAACCTCGGCTCTGAAAATCTTAGAAAGAAAGACGCAAAGCCGGTTGAGGAAGCAAGGCTTGACAACATTGTTGATGCAATGCAGAAGAAATACGGCTGCGGCAAGGATATGACCGTAGAGCAATGCAAGGAGGTCATTGCAAAATGGATGACCTCGCACAGATACCCGGTGACTAAGGATGCGGCAGAGCATATCATTGAGTGCATTATCAATTCGACAAGGCGAAACAATGACGAGCCGGAATTGACGGAGCTGCCGAAGTCCATGCGTATTCCTGCGAAAAACGATGAATTTGAGGCTGCTCCGAGCAAGGACGAACAGGAGGTTTACAAATACCTCGGTTTGGAAAGGAACAGTTGACATGGGAGCGCGCAGAACAGGGCATACATGGGCACCGGGTATCGGATGGGTTAAAAAGCAGGAAACGGAATCGGCAAAATATGACGGTTTCGGTGACGGGTGGGCGATGCTGCTGTCATTTATCCGTTGGTTTCCTGATTTTTTGCAAGACCTTTTCCTGTCAGGTGAAGCGGACTATGAATTGACCCTGATACAGAGAGTTATCATGCGTGTCAATGCAAGATACCAATATGTTGACATTACGGGCAGCCGAAGCCTGACAAAAACCTATTCTTCCATGAATGAAGCCATGGACGAAATGATCCTTTGGCCGGGAATCAAGTTTGCCTACTACGGCCCGTCATACAAGCAGATGGCGAAAATCGCAAGTCAGACATATCGGCAGATACAAAAGGACTATCCGGGAATTGCGAAACACTTTATTGTGGATTCGGATTCGGCAGATAAGTTTCAAATATCTACTCCGTTTGGCTCGCGGTTGGCAATTACCGCTTTTAGAGGCGATAATGTCCACGCTGTCATAGCGGAAGAATACGCACAGGAAAAAGACCCTCCGTTCGATGCAGAGGAATACAGACGGGTAGTTTTGCCGTCCGTCCGTCTTGCGTACAAGACCAAAGGCAAAAAAGATATGACATATGTGCCGTATAAGCAGCACACGATTACATCTGCCGGACGCAGACAGAATCACAGCTACGAAACAAGAGAACGGCATTACACAATGATGCAGCGCGGAGAAAGCGCGTTTGTCATGGACGTGCCGTTTGACGTGATATTGCTTTTGCAGATGCGGCCGTGGCAATGGGCTGAGGGACTGAAAGCGGAGCTGACACCGGAAGAGTGGATGCGGGAGATGGAATCGTATTACACGGGGACGGACGAAAACCCGATTGTTTCCGATGCAACGCTTTCCGAAAGCCGCTGTCTGATGATGATGGAAGAGCACCACTGCTGCTTTGACAAGGATAACAAGCTGAATCCGGAAGATGTGATCTATGTTGTCGGGTACGATGTTTCCTACGCAAGCGGCGCGAGAAACGCGAAATGCGCGGCGGCGGTGATAAAATGCACGAAGCAAACCGTTTGGATGAAGAAAGACAAATATCTGAAACAGGCGGTGTGGATAAATGATTGGGAGCCGAAAGACCCGATGGTACAGGCGAAAAAACTGAAGCAGGTTTGGGCGCGGTACTACTACGATGGGTCGCAGGCGTACATAGCGATTGACGCATGGCAGTATGGCACGGCGGTATTGCAGGCTCTTATGACGGACTTGGGCGACGGACTGCCGCCGCTGTGCTGCTACGAACATTCCATGTTTGCAGATTGCGAACTGGACGGTGCGCTTCCCGTGATATATCCGATTCGCGCAGGCGGTGTCGGAACAACAGACCCGGACAGCGATATGGTACGCTACATGGAAACGCAGTTCGCGTATCACAACATAGAACTGCTGACATCCAATCATGCGGCAGGCATGGAGCAATACAAGAGATACCACCGCATTAAGGACGATCACAACGACTATGCGATTTATCTTCCGTATAAAAAAACGGTGGAATTGGTCGGACAGATTCAAAATCTGAAAAAGCAGACCACAGACAGAGGCGTATTTGAAAAGCGAATCAGCAACAAGATACAGAGAGATAGCTGGTCGGCATTAAAGTATGCCTGCCGGTTTGCACAGATATTAGAGCGGAAATATCTGATGAAAGCAAAGCGGAAGTCTGATTGGGATAATGCTCTTAAGAATAAACACACAACAAATAATCCTCAAACCGGAAGCGCGAGAAACGGACGGCTGATTACCGGGCGAAGCGGAGGGAGAAGATTTAGCTGATGAGCGAGAATAAAAAATACAAGCTCTATGCACAGAACATTACGGGGCAGAATGTGGCAAAGGCTGAAAGTCAGCGATTTTGCCGCATTACCTCCGAATACATTTTGATTTACACATATGGAAGAAAGCCGTATGGCAGCGTAGAAATTACGACGGGGGAAACGAAAAGGCTGACGGCAAATGACCGCTTGTGGCTGCAAGATTGCAATGCGGCTCTGATTATGGAGCAGACCAAAGAAAAGCAGGGCGAGATTGCGGCAGACATTTCCAAAAAGATGGACACGCTTGAAATAGAGCTGATGAAAGAGAAGGAAAGGCTGGAAAGCAAATAGACGAAAGGCAGGAACGGCAGACAATGGGTGAGCGTGTAAACCTTAACGAAGAACTGGCAGAAGTACGGTACAGTTCGTTTAACGATATATTTACAAAATTCAGATCGCTTGCCGAAAAATACGGCAGCCTTCCGGCAGAAAGCCTTTATTCCGCGTTCGGCAGAGTTTCCGGCATCGGCAGTATGTATTCTCCGAATCCGTTGATTCAGAACAACCGCGTAAAGGGCATTTCGTCAAGACCGATTCCTTACGAAAAGGATAAGGTTGCCGAAATGCTGAAAAAGCCGGAAAACAGCGAAAAACCTCTGCGAGAGGTGGAAAGAGCGTTGGAGTACACGGCATATCCGCTATTCCACACTCGCACAACTTACCAAAATCTGCTGACCTATCACAATTATGTCTCTCCGAGAATTGTTGACGAGGCAGATGTTAAAAAGCCTGAATTTATGCGTGAATGGAGGCTTGCGGAAAAACTGCGGATTGCAATCAATCCGAAAGCAGCGGCGCACGAAATTACAGGGCAGGCGTTGCAGGAGGGCAAAGTATTCTATGTGCCCAGAATTTCCGTTGACAAGGTACATAACCGCATAAACTACGCTTTTATGCAGCAGCTCCCGTCCGATTGGACGAAGATTGTCGGCTTTAATAACAAGAGCAAATACACGGTTGCTTTCAATCTGATGTATTTTACGAAAATGGGAACAGACCCGCGACAGTTCGGAGATTTATTTCTGCCGTATCTGAATAACTTTGACGAAGCGGTTTACCCTGCTCCGAGCGGTGTGGGGAAAAAAGTTGTTTATGCGGAAAAAAGCAAAATCGATTTGGAAAAAGTGAAAAAATGCGCAGACAGCAATGTAGATGCGTATTATCAAAACGGCGTTTGGTATTATTGGGTAACGCTTCCTGTTGATAAGGTATTCACCTTTGAAATTGACGATACCAACAGAAATGTTGTTTCTCCGTTTACCGGTTTGTTTATTGACCTGATTCAGCTTTCACAGTTAGAGCAGATTCAGCTTGAATTGTTACAGAATCCGTTGATTTCCCTGCTTCACGGCGAGATTGAAACCTTTGATACAAAGGACACAAACACAGCGGATCAGTACAAAATCAGTAACGCGGCAGTAGAGCTGTTTACTGCCATGTGGTACGATATGCTGAATCAGGCGAACACGAACGGCATCGGAATTTACATGGCTCCGCTGAGAAACATGAAGCTGGAAAGCCTGTCAGAAGCGCCGAGCGCGATGGATATTGTATCTACCGGCTATCAGGACACCATGGCAAAAGCCGGTTTGAGCGCGATTATTCCGACCAGCGATGAAGCCAGAGCAGGCGCGGTACAGGTCAGTATGTCGATTGAAAGCAGATTCGCGGAAACGATTTACACCTGCTTTGAGCGGATGATGAATGTGCTGATTGAAAAGCTGAATCTGAAATATGATTTCTGCTTCAAAATGTTTGGCAGTCTGGCAACGGACGAAGAGGAAATTAAGAACTGCCGAAACGATATGACGCTCGGTATTCTTCCTGCGTCCTTGCGATATTGCGCGTTAAAGGATATGAGTATCTTTGAGGACATGAGCGTTTCTGCTGCCATCAAGGAAAGCGGTCTGCTTGACATGAGACTGCCGCTTGTGACATCCTACAGCGCAAAGAACGGGAACGCATTGCCGCCACAAGTGGCACATGAACAAAATCCGGGCGGCAGAGAGAAAAGCGAAACGGTGACTTC
>JAEDKB010000147.1 GCA_016296045.1 Oscillospiraceae bacterium | reverse complement strand
GCTCGCCGACGCCCGATTTTCGCCTAGTCGGGAAGAAAAAAATCGGTCACTTGAATTGAAGAACATTTTTTAGGGGGTATATACTGTGGCAAGGAAAAATATCGAGGAAAATGAAGTCAAATCGGCGAAATCATCGGAAACCGTAGCAAAAACGGGTACTAACGGTAGGAAATCAGCAAAAAGCGCCGCGAAACCTACAAAAAATATCGCAAAAGCCTAAAAAAGCGGCACAAAAGCCGAACGAAAAACAACTAAGCAAGACCAGACAAAGACCAATAAGGGACAAACGGCGCGTAAATCCCGCAGGAAAACGCCCGAAATTCCCGCCGAGAGCGGCAACAACGCGCTCCTTGACGCGGCGGCAAGGTTAGCTGCAATGGAGGAAGAAGCGCAAACAGAAGCGGAACAGGGCGCGAATTCTGCCCCAAGCGACTCCGCGCCGCAAATCATATTCTCGCTGAAAGCCGGCGCACAGATTTTCGTGAAAACCGCCGACATTGTAGCGGCGACCGGGAAAACTACCTCGTGGATACGCGATATAACAGCTCGTGGGATAACCAAGTACGGTCCGCTGTTTGATTTTGTGCAGACTATGAGGGCATACTGCTCCACCCTCGAAGCCAGGCGCAGCGATGATGATACAGCCGATGTGGAGCTTAAGCGGAAAAAGGCTGAGGCAAAGCTCAAGGAGTCCAAGGCGGCTATTGCAGAAATGCAGGCAAAGGAGTTTCAGGGAAAAATGCACCGTTCGGAAGATGTACAGAAAATGACCGCCGACTTGCTCTACTTTGTTCGCGGCGGTCTGGTGGCTCTTGCAGGAAGATGTGCGACCGACTGTGCTGCTTGCTCCGAGCCTGCACAGGTACAGAAGATCATAGAACGCGAGGTGCGCGAGATCCTTAAGGACTTGTCGGAATACAGATATGACCCGAAAAAGTATGATGAGCTTGTTCGGCAGCGAACCAACCGCGAACTTGACGCAGATTTTGAAGACGGTGATGAAGATGAATAAGAAAAACCTTGTGAAATCAATCTACGATTGACTTTATTCAGAAATTTTTTTATTTTTTTCAAAAAACCTATTGACAAATGCGCATAAAAGGCGTATAATATAATCAAGAGGTGATGATATTGAAAAGAGCTGATCTTGAGCGGTTGTTCAAGGAAAACGGCTGGAGCTTCGAGCGAAACGGCGGGAATCATGATGTTTGGGTAAAAGGAAACCAAACAGAAACAATTCCCAGGCATCGCGAAATCAACGAAATGCTCGCCAAGGCGCTGATTAAAAAGCACAATCTCAAATGACCGCCAGCTCCCCGAAAGGGGAGCACCCCCGGCGGGGCGAAAGGAGTTATCATATGAACGCAAAACTGGTTTATCCGGTTGTCTTCCACAAAACAGAGGACAAAATCCCATATTTCGTTGAGATTCCGGATCTTGACGTTATGACACAGGGAACTACTATCCAGAACGCAATCGAAATGGCACGGGAAAGAATTTGCATCAAAGTAATCGAATTAGAAAAAGAAAAATCAGCAATCCCAAAGGCATCTGATCTGAGTAAAGTATTAACCGATGATAAAAATGCATTTATATCACTTGTTGACGCTGACATTGAAGCGTATAAGCGCAGTCTGGAAAACCGCTGTGTAAAAAAGAACTGCACCATTCCTGGCTGGCTGAATGATGAAGCAGAAAAGGCAGGAATCAATTTTTCAAAGGTTTTACAGAAAGGGTTAAAGGCTGAACTTGGAATAAACAGTAACTAAAAAACAGTTATATAGCCCCGCAAGTTAGATTTCATCTGATTTGGCGGGGCTTTTTTCATTTTTGATAATATCTTTTTCAGATATTTTTGAAATTTGTTACGAATGTTCCCCATGTTGCTAAATATTTGTGATACAATATAATCGAAAAAGAATACCGCTTGAAGCGACGGGCACAGAGCCAACATTCAACCAGTCTGATTCACCGCGCTCAAGCGGTATTTTTATTGGGACATCGCCAAGCGGTAAGGCAATGGACTTTGACTCCATCATTCGCCGGTTCAAACCCGGCTGTCCCAACCAATATAATTAAAATCACAAACCATGAGCAAGAAAGGGGTTTGAATAGTATCGCCTGCGGGAGGTGGCAGAGTGTTTAGAGAATCTGAAAAGGAACGCACAAACAAGCTGAACACCTGCCTTGCAAAAATCCTCAACGGCATGAAACCCCCGGAAGACCTTACCGTTTCTCAATGGGCGGACAAGAACCGCCGGCTGACCTCCGAATCATCAGCGGAAGTCGGAAAGTGGCGAACTTCAAGAACGCCGTATATGTTCGACATACTCGACAGCTTTACAGACCCATTGATTGAGCATATCGTAGTTGTCGCGGCGTCGCAGGTCGGAAAATCAGAGACCATAAACAACATGGTTGGATACTGCATAGACCAAGACCCCGGACCGATCCTGCTGATACAGCCCACCATTGATGATGTTAAGCGATACTCGGAAATGAGAATCGCGCCGATGATACGCGAAACACGCTGCCTTAAGCGCAAGGTCGCAGACCCGAAATCGCGTGATACAGCGAACACCAAGCGGCAAAAGTCATTCCCCGGCGGCGTGCTTGTAATGACCGGCTCAAATGTAGCGCACGATCTTTCCTCAATGCCGATACGCTATGTATTCGGTGATGAGCGCGACAGGTGGGCTAAGAGCGCAGGCTCGGAGGGCGACCCCTGGGAGCTTGCTGTTGCAAGAACGAGAACATTCTACAACAAGAAGATGGTTGAGGTTTCAACGCCGACAGTAAAAGGGGCGTCTGCTATCGAAAACTCATACAACTTAGGTACAATGGAGCGGTGGAAAACCGCCTGCCCCCATTGCGGTAAATATGTAGAGATTAAATTTGATAATATCAGATTTGAATACGAGGCTGACGAAAAGGGCGACAAGAAGATTTTCCACATTACCGAGCTTTTCTATGTATGTCCCGAATGCGGCGGCATTTCCGATGAACACACGATGAAGTCGCAGCCGGCGAAATGGGTTGCGACTGTTCCGGAGGCTAAGGAGCACCACAAGACGCGCTCGTTCTGGCTTACAGCATGGGTTTCACCTTGGGCAACATGGGAGTCGATAATCTTACAGTTCCTGCAAGCCGGGACGGATTCCGCAAAGCTGCAGGTCGTGTATAACACACAGTTCGGCGAGCTGTGGGAGGAACGCGGCGATATGGCATCGGAGGATGATGTTATGGCGCGGCGCGAAGTCTATGAAGCAGAAGTTCCGGACGGCGTGCTGGTGCTTACCTGCGGCGTGGATACACAAGATGACCGATTGGAATATGAGGTAGTAGGACACCGCCGTTTCGGCGAAACATGGGGCATAAAAAAGGGCGTAATCCTCGGACGCCCCGACACAGAAGAAGTGTGGGAGCGGCTAGACGAGATAATAACGCACAAATACAGGTTCAAAAGCGGGATTTCATTGCAAATCTCGCTTACTTTTATTGACGAAGGCGGACACTTTACGCAGGAAGTCCGTCAGCATTGCCTTGCTCGGCAAGGCATGAATGTTTTTGCTATAAAGGGTGCGAACCGTCCCGATATTCCGTATACAGCACCGCCGAAGAAGCAAAAAATCGTTGTCAACGGAAAAGTTATCGGGCAGGTATGGGTGTATGAGCTGGGCGTCAATGCCGGCAAGCAGAAGATCGTGGACAACCTCCGCGTTCAGTCGCCCGGCGCAAATTACTGTCACTTTCCGCTGCGTGATGATTACGGCAAGCAATTCTTTAAGCAGCTTATGTCGGAGCACTTAGTGTATGATCCGAAACTGAAACACCCGTGGAGCTGGCAGAAGATACCCGGTCACGAACGCAACGAGGCTTTCGATATACGCAACTATAACCTTGCCGCCTGTGAAATCCTTTCGCCGGACTGGGACGCGATAGAACAGCGGCTGAGAGCGGCAAAACCGGACAGCGATGTTCCGTCTATTCCCCAAAGGGTCAAGAAGACAAAGCCGCGCAAGCAGAGCAAGAACGATTTTTATGATGATTGGTGATAAATATGATAAGCAAGAAAACCGCGCGTAAAATGTATAACTTTTATACAGAGCGTATTGACCAACTTATTCAAGCGCAGACCTCGCTTACATCAGGCGGAGTCAAATCCTACAAAATAGGTGATATGGAAATCACCAAGCTTGATATGGACAAGTTATCAAATATGCTTGAAGAAGCAGTTGAAAAGCAAGCGTATTATGAGGCGCTTGTGCAGGGAAAAGCAACGCGCAAGACCGTGGGGATAATTCCCACAGACCTATGACCAAAAAGCGGCTTTGCAATCAATTGCAAAAATCAGCAGAAAAGAGGGCGCGAAATCAATCGCGCCTTGATTTCTGCCGATTTCGGGCTTTTCGGCAGGACTCATAATTTCTCCGAAGGCTGCGTGCATGGCAGCAGCGATGTACGCGGCTCTTCCGGGAGAAAAAAGCGCCTGCTTGTGGCAGACGCTTTGAAAGATTACATAGTATCCTCCGGCGGCGGGGTCAGAATGTCGTTAAGCGTAATGCCCAGCACTTCCGTAATTTTTAGGGCATTGGACACAAGACAGTCACCGCGCTTCTCCAGATCCTCAATCGTGCGCTTGGGTATGCCGGTCAGCTCAGACATTTTCGGTACAGTAATTTTAGCACGTGTCCGATATGCTTTAATATACAGAAACATGATTAACCTCCGAATTCGTCAGATGTGAGAACGCGATGTTCCAGTTCATCAAATGTTTCGCATTCATCCTTGGAAACCTTGTACTCAACGGCAAGCTTGCCGGCAGAATACGATACACACCAGTAGTCGGAACGTTCGGACA
>JAEDKB010000146.1 GCA_016296045.1 Oscillospiraceae bacterium | reverse complement strand
GCAAAACTCATAGGCTCCGCCGGGGCAAACAATCAGGCAAGGATGCTGCTCATCATCGCGTCCCATTTCCGTTAAATTATCCGGAAGATATACCTTAACAAGCGGATCGCCACTTTGGGTTCCAAGGTTTGGGGAAAATTGCTTTAAATGTAGAAGCTCATATTTCATGCTGCATTCCCTTTATTCACAAATCTGTTTTCACCCGTAAACGCCCTGGCAAGCCTCAGCTCTTCGTCGCAAACAACGAAGTCAGCCAGCTTGCCGGATTCGATGGAGCCGATCTCTTTCTCGCGTCCAATTTCCCGCGCGGGAATGAGCGTCGCAGAAAGAATGGCTTGCTCTTTGGGAATGCCAAATTCGACTGCCTTGCGCATACAATCATAGAGATTCGTCGCGGAGCCGGCGAGTGTGCCGTCTGCGAGCTTCGCTACGCCGCCATACAGAAACACGGCCTGTCCGCCGAGGGTATACTGCCCGTCCGGCATCCCGCAGCAGCGGAGTGCATCGGAAATAAGACAAATACGGCCGGGGAAGAGCTTGAACGCCATCCGCACCGCGCTCGGGTGGATGTGCTGCCCGTCGCAAATCAGCTCCGCGACCACGTTTTCACGTTCAATGCCCGCGCCAATGGGGCCGGGCTTGCGGTGGTGGATGCCGGGCATGGCGTTGTAGAGGTGCGTCAGATGGGACGCGCCCGCGTCAAACACTGCCGTTGCCTCTTCATAGGTGCAGTCCGTATGCGCGATGGAGACGGTGCAGAGCTGGGACGCTTTTTCGGTAAATTCCACCGCACCGGGCAGCTCCGCTGCCACATCTGCGATGCGGAGAAGACCCTCGGAGACGTCATAAAGCCGTTTGAATGCAGCAAAGTCCGGATCTCTCAGATACGCGCCGTTTTGTGCGCCCTTTTTCTTTTCGGAGAAGAAAGGTCCTTCCATCTGAATCCCCATGAGACGTGCGCAGCCCTCCGGCTGCGCCTTTTTAAGCTGCACAGCCGTTTTGTACGCCGCCTCCAGCACGTCGTAGGGCAGCGTCATGGACGCGGGCGCGAAGCTCGTCACGCCGTTTTGCGCGAGATAAAGCGCCATTTTCACAAGGCCGTCATAGTCGCCGTCCGAAAAGTCCGCACCGGAGTTGCCGTGATTGTGGACGTCCACAAGACCCGGGATGACGTACTGGTTATTCAGATCGATGCCGTCCTCCGCAGGGACGGTGGTCAAAATTTCAGCGAATCTTCCGTTTTCTACGCGGAAGGAGCCATGTTGGAACTGACCGCCCACGAAAATATTGGCATTCTTAAAAAGCATATCATTCCTCCACAAACCTTGCTGCCGCTTCGTCGCAGATCACGGTCACGTCGGGATGGAACTGCAGAATGGAGCCGGGAACCTCGGGCTTGACCGATCCGAAGAAGACCTGCTGGAGGATCTCCGCCTTATCTGCACCGGTGACGATCATTAAGATTTTCCGTGCGGACATGACCGTGCCGATGCCCATCGTGATGGCGGAGGTCGGAACGTCTTCCAGTGAATCAAAGAAGCGTTTGTTCGCCTCGCGCGTCATTTCAGTGAGCTTTACCTCATGCGTCATGACCGGGAAATGGTCGCAGGGTTCGTTAAAGCCGATGTGTCCATCGTGCCCGAGTCCGAGCAGCTGAATGTCCACGCCGCCCCAGTCCTCGATCTGATGCTCATAAGCTTCGCACATGGCAGGGATGTCGGCGGCCAAACCGTCCGGGACGATGGTATTTTCGGGCTTGATGGAAATATGGTCGAACAGATTTTCCTGCATGAAGCGGCGGTAGCTCTGCGGCTGGTTGGGCGCTAACCCTTTGTACTCGTCCAGATTTGCCGAACGCACGCGCGAAAAGTCGATTTTTCCTCCCTGTCCGCGTGCAATCAGCTCGCGGTAGAGGGGCAGCGGCGTCGAGCCGGTAGCAAGTCCTAATACGCACGCTGGTTTCGCCCGGATAAGATCTTCAAACATATCTGCCGCAGCGCGGGCCATTTCCTCGGGTGATCTCACCCGGATCAGATTGCTTGCAATCTCGCCTTTTCCCTTCAGCGATGAGAGGATGATCCAAAGCAGCGGGAATATCACGATGAGTGCTAAGATTGTAAGATACACATAGCTTACTGTATCTCCAAACCACCCGCGACGAAGCATTTTTCTTCTGTTCATCGCGCTTCCTCCTTATCCCATTTGTTTAAAATCCGGAAATACATAGAACAAACAAACAGCAAGAAGACAAGCAGCAGCACCGTAACAGCAGAGGATTTACCCAACTGTTTCAATCCCCAACCAACATTGTACGCATAAATCGGCACAGTTTCTGTTGCGCCACCTGGACTGCCGCCAGTGATCAGATAAATCATATCAAAGCTGTTAAAGACCCATATGGTACGCAGTACCACCAGCAAGCCAACAACTGTTTTAATATGCGGAACCGTAATATGTAGGAAAGATTCCCATGAACTTGCGCCGTCAATTTGCGCGGCTTCATATTGATCCTTCGGAACCGTCTGTAGTGCAGACAAAACGTTAACCATGATCAACGGTGCGCCAAACCATGTATTAACAAAAACCAATGTCCAAAACGCAGAGTTTCCGGACGTTAAGAATTGTGGAAGTGTATCGCAGATGCCAAGGTCGACCAACATATGCGGCAGGAAACCGGATACACCATTGAGAATCCATTTCCATGAAAGCGCAATAACAATCGACGGAAACGCCCACGGAACAATCAGCAACGTTCTGTAAATGCCCTTCGCGTGCTTAATCCTTTCCAACGCCAGTGCCGCAGTAAAACAAACCAGAAGCTGGAAAAACAGAGACGTTATCGTCCATTTTATATTTGTAAAAAAGGATGCCCAAAATCTCTTATCTGTCAGGATCGAAATGTAGTTTTTCAGACAAACAAATTCCCACTTTGCCTTTAACAGCAGAAGGAGCGGCGGCATGACAGATCAATTTGGGCGGTCCATCACCTATCTGCGGCTATCTGTGACCGAGCGGTGCAATCTGCGCTGCCGGTACTGTATGCCGGAGGAAGGCGTTTTCAAAAAAGCGCACAGCGACATGCTGACGGAAGAAGAGATGATACAGGCTGTCAAAGCCGCAGCTTCCCTCGGCATACAGAAGCTTCGCATCACGGGCGGCGAGCCGCTGGTAAAGAAAAACATCGTCTCCATCTGCAAAAACTGCGCCGCTGTTCCTGGCATCCGCGAGGTCTGCATCACGACGAACGGCATTTTGCTTCCGCAGTACGCGGCAGATTTGAAAACTGCCGGAGTAACGCGCGTGAACCTGAGTCTGGATACGCTGGACGCACAAAAATACGCCAGCATCACGCGCTGGAGCAGCCTTGATGATGCAATGGCGGGGCTCCACGCGGCGCTGAACGCAGGCTTCGAGAAGGTTAAGATCAACGCCGTTCTGATTGGCAGCTTCAACGACGAGGAAGTACCAAAGCTCGCCGAGCTTAGCCTGGATGCAGTTGCGTTTCCGGATTCCGCTTCTCCTAATGAACTGCCCAAGTGTGTATCGGATTTCTTTTCCGGCATGAGTGAATCGGAGGCGCAAAAATTCATTACCATCTGTGAGAGCATCAAAGGTATGCAGGAAAAACAAAAAAGCCAATGACATGGATTTCCACATCATTGGCTCTTCATTTTGATTGCTACTAGTTTTTATCAATTAGAACTAAATAGAGTCCGTCACCTTATGTTTCTGACTTCTTCTCAATACAGCGCGATACTCTTGCGCTTGCTGGAATCATACATTCTGGTAAGAATGGCAGCAGCTTCGCTGCGCTGAATCGTTCTGCTTCCGTTGAAGGTTCCAGCCGCGTCCGTGCCAGTCAGGATACCCGAACGGTAGAACTTGTAGATTTCTTCTGCAAACGCATCTTTCATCTTTACGTCAGGAATTGCGTTGTCCCGGATATTATTCTTTTCCGTAAACGTATTTGCCGTGCAAGCGCTGAAAAGAATATGCACAAATTCGCTACGGCTGACCGGAGCATTCATCAGATCTGGGGTATAATCTTTATACTTTTTTTCCAGAAGCCCGGAATTCACCATAAAATCGACATATGTGTCATACCAATTTGTCTCTCCGTTAACAAGGTTATATGAGAATCCTGTCAACTTCTGACGCAACATTGCAGAGAGCTTAATCGCCTGTGCCACAGTCAGATTTCCAGTGGGCGCAAAAGCGTTATAACTAGTACCGTTAATCAGCCCATTCTTATACGCGCTGAGGACGCTGTCATAATACCAAGCGTTGTTTGGCACATCCTTAAACGGGAGCTCACTTTCGAGCATTGCAATTCCGTTTTCGATCATTGACATTGCCAGCGCAGCAAGGCCACCGAGCACGAAACAATCTTTATCGTCATCGGGATCTTCTTCCTCGGAATCATATGCAGGATCATATTCAATGCAGCCGAGGATATTGCCGTAAGAATCCTGGATGAAAGAGTACTTCGTGCCAATATTATTGGCATCGGTCGTAGTGCCCAACCCCATCAGGAACTGTGCGGAGTTATGAAGAGCAGTTCCATCCACTTCCGTCATTCCGGCGCTGCTGCCGGTAAGTGTACCCTGAAGAACGTCAGCTTCCTGAACGATTTCAAAGCTCCAGGGATCACAGGTATCCAAATGGAAGATGTACCATCCGTCTTCATAGGAATCGAAGGGGCTGCCGGCGCCCTGTTCCCATGCGCCAAAGGAAGTACCACCCGCACCGCCATAGATGTTTATGACCTTATTTCCTGCTTCGTTCGTTTCCACAGAGCCGAGGTACTCAAATGCACTCACGACACGGAACAGCTCACAGTAGTTGCCATAGGAATCGTCATATACGGCCCAGGAAT
>JAEDKB010000145.1 GCA_016296045.1 Oscillospiraceae bacterium | reverse complement strand
CGCACCTTCGGTGCTATAAAAAGCTTTTCAAGCTTTTTATTAAGAACTAGTATAATTGATTCAAAAAAGGAACTGATGCAGATTCGCATCAGTTCCTTTTTGAATATAGGATGATTGAAATTGTCAGTTGTTGATACCGTGATGAGCGGTAGGGCTGCCGGGGGTCAGCGGCAGGAAGGTATAGCCGTTTGCCAGTCCCCAGACGATAATCTGTTCTACTGCCGCAACGCTGAAGCCTTTGATATCATGCTGCAAAACGATAGAAACATTATGATTTCGCATGCCGTCAATGACGTTTTGTGCAACCACGTCGGTGTCGGTCGTTTCGCCGGCGTCGCCGCTGCTGACATTCCAGTCATAATACTGATAGCCAAGATCGGTCACATCCTGCGCCAAACGACTCATAATGCCCGGATTGAAACAACTGACGGTATTGGAACTGCCGCCGGGGAAACGCAGCATTGTGGGGCGCGTACCGGTCTGCTGATAAATGATATCCGACATCTTGTTGAAATCGGAAAAATAGGCATCCTCGCTGGCATAGATTTTGTCATAACTATGCGAAGCGGTATGAACGGCAACGGTATGTCCGCGGCGGTATTCCTCGCCAATCATTTCTTCATAGCCGGTGTCTACAACAAAAAACGTCGCTTTGACATTGTAGCGATCCAGCACGTCCAACAACTGCGACGTATATTGGCTGGGGCCGTCATCAAAGGTCAGATAGACAACGTTGTCACCGGGATCGACCTTGTCCGGCTGGGGAACAGGAACAACATTGATCTTTCGAATGATCGATGCGGTATTATGAAAGCTGTCTTCTACGGTGTATGTGATTTCATAATATCCTGCATGATACTGGTCTACGCCGCCGGAGATCGTAACCTTGTCGGTCAGGTCACCGTCGCAGTTGTCCTCGGCGCGGAAGCCGGGCTCTTCATACGGAGTACCGGCAGGAAGCTCCATCGTTTCCTCTCCCATCAAGGTGATCTCGGGCGGGAGGGGATCGTTGTAGAGTATCTCACGGACAGCCGTTGCGGTATTGCCGGAGGAATCGGTTACGGAATAGTAGATCTTGCCGTCGCGTTCTTCGGCAACGACTGCATCGGTCAGATCGCCGTCAACCATATCGGTTGCCGTAAATCCCGGTTCTTCGTAAGGATGACCGGGAAGCGTATAGCCGTTTTGATCTTCTTTCAAAACAAGCTCGGGCGCAAGGGTGTCCTGGAGCGTCAGGGTTCGAACGGCGGTGCTTTGATACCAGAGCAGACCGGCAGAATATTCGATTTTGTAAACTCCGGGATGCTGATAGTCAACATGATCTTCGATATCCACTTTCAGCGAAAACAGGCGATCGGGGAAGATCGTTCCGCCTAAGAAAGCTTCCGCCCCGGGATCTGAATATGTTTCGCCGCATTCCAGCGTGATTTCGGATTCTCCCTGCAAAACAATATCCACGTTCCATTGGTTGATCACAAAGCAAAAACAGATCAAACAAAAAATGATGATAGCAGGCAGAAGCCATGGCCAAACGCGCCTTTTATGCTTCATAATTCTCTCTCCATACTGCTTGCGGTGCTTCAATTTACGCTTGACGATAAGCTGTTGAAGCACTTTTCTGTTTATTTCGTCTGATGAATCAGCCGCTTTATGGCTGATTCAAGCACAATAAGGGATGTAATTCCATGAAAACGGCTCTTTTTCACCGCTTTATGGAGCACAGACAGACTGATTCGCATGGCGCACCATGCGAATCAGTACACGTCCTATATATCATATGATAAATCTATGTGACGGCTTTGTCAAGTCGTTGAAACGGAAGAATACAGTTCAGCGTAAAACAGAATGTCAACAGAAAACTTGCGAAAAAATATCATGATATTTTGCTGAAAAGACGGTGGAAATTTTCGTAAAAAGATGTATAATGAAAATGAACTGTCAAAGGAGGGCAAAAGATGAAGAAACTGATTATCATTCTGGTCGTGATACTGGTATGTATTCTGATCGTTGGCGGGGTTCTGATCTTTATGGGAACCGTGAACGAGAAACCGCAGCAGGAGACTACGGTTGAAACAACTGCGGAAACCACTCTGGCGGTTGATACAACAATACCCGAAACGCAAAAAACGGAACCGACGGAAACGGTCGTCGTTACTACGGCTAAAGAAACCCAAGAGGAAACAACAGAAGCTACCACGGCAGCGCCGACAACCGAAGCAGCAAAGCCTACGGAAGGCAGCAATACGCTTCCGGATGTTGAAATGAAGGATATTGACGGAACGGTAACCGGAAGCGGCTCGTTTGCTTCCTCAACCGGCGCAATGCTGGACGTTCAGGTAAACTGGCAGGCCTTCAAAGATTCCGGCGGCAACAGAAAAGTGCGTCTGGATATCTCTCTGAATTGCTGCAACCTCTATGTTGGTGCTCGTTATGACGGCCTTACCATCACGCTTGGCGACACGGTCAAAACGCTCAATACCGATGCGATCGAGTATTCCGGATCCTCCACAAATATTTTGATTGGCAGTATTATCATGGATCTTCCGGAGGGGGCAACGGACTGTAAGGTATCCTGGGCATTCAGAGGCTCCTACAATCAGATCAAAATTGACAATATCACCGCATCCGGAACCATCAATTGATACATCGATCCGGCATCAATCATTCGGTGCCGGATCAGTTTTATACCAATGAAACCCGAAAATAGACAAAAGTGTGACAGAAAGAAGAAATACGGGAGGAACACAATGAAAAAGCGCAGTATTATTCTGGTAATTCTTTTGGTACTGATTTTGGTTGTCGGTGTGATTGTGGCCATTCCGCTGTTTTCGGAAAGCAAGGGCGGCGGAGGCACACAAACCGACCCCACGCATACCGAAGGAGAGGCGCAGGAGGAAACAGAAGCAACCAACATTCTTCCGGAGGTTGAAACAGAGGCAATCGACGGCAGCGTGACAGATACCGGCTCATTTGAATCTGATACCGGGACGGGACTGGAAGTACACGTTGACTGGAGTGTTTTTGACGATTCGGAGGGAAGCAGAAAAGTGCGTGTGGATATCTACCTGAACTGCTATAACCTCTATGTCAGTGAACGCTATAACGGTATTACCATCCGGCTTGGAGATGAGACAAAAACCATAAACAGCGCCGCAATCGATTACACCGGATCGGCGGCTTCCATTTTGATCGGCAGTACCATCATGGATATGCCCGATGACCCGACGGATTGCGAGGTTTCTTGGGATTTCAAGGGGACGTATAACGGAACAGAGCTTGAAAAAGTGACTGCTTTCGGTACGGTCGGCTGATTTCATGTATAGATAAAAATCGTTCGGAGGTACTTGTAATGCCGTTTGAAAAGGCAAAAGCATATTTGACAGAAAAGGGCTATGAAGACCGTATTCTTGTTTTTGACGTTTCTACTGCAACGGTTGAATTGGCGGCTGCAGCAGTCGGAACAGAGCCGAGGCGGATTGCAAAATCTTTGACCTTCAAGGTGGACGGAAAGCCGATTATGATTGTCTGCGCAGGAGATGCAAAGATCAATAATTCAAAATTCAAGGCATTCTTTCATCAAAAAGCGGTCATGCTGGCGCAAAATGAGGTGGAAGAAATGATCGGTCATGAGATCGGCGGGGTCTGCCCGTTTGGTATTCATGCGGACGTGACGGTATATCTGGATGACTCGTTGCGGCGTTTTGATGAAATCTATCCCGCCTGCGGAAGCGACAACAGTGCCGTTCGTTTAACGCCGCAGGAATTGGAAACATTATCCGGCAGCAAGCAGTGGATTGATGTCTGCAAGCTTCCGGAAGAAGTGTAGAAAAGGAGAACGATGATGAATACAGTGAACAGGGAGGCGGCCGTTGCGCTGCTGAAAAAGTACAATCAGGAGGAATTTCATCTGCGCCATGCCTATACGGTGGAAGCCGTTATGCGCTGGTTTGCGGAAAATCTCGGCTATGCAGAGGATGCGGATTTTTGGGCAACGGTTGGCTTGCTGCATGATATAGACTTTGAAAAGTATCCGGAGGAACACTGCATCAAGGCACCGGAGCTTCTGCGCGAAATCAATGCTTCGGAGGAACTGATTCATGGGGTCTGCTCCCATGGATGGGGAATCACCTCGGAGGTCGAACCGACGCACCAAATGGAGAAGGTTTTGTTTGCCGTGGATGAATTAACGGGCTTGATCGGTGCCTGCGCACTGATGCGCCCGTCAAAGAGCTGCAAGGACATGGAGGTTTCCTCTCTGAAAAAGAAGTTTAAGGACAAAAAGTTCGCGGCCGGATGCAGCCGGGATGTCATCACAAAAGGTGCTGGGCTTCTCGGTTGGGAGCTTCCGGAGCTGTTTGAAAAAACCATTCTCGCCATGCGCTCCTGTGAGGACAGCGTCAACGCGCAGTTGGCGTAAACCGCAGAGAAGAGGAAAAGAGGCCAACCTATGTTATCCTTTGAAAGTGACTATACCACGGGTGCGCACCCGAAAATCCTTCAGCGCTTGATGGAAACCAATTTGGAAAGTGTTTCGGGCTATGGAGCAGATCGCTTCTGTGCGGAAGCAAAAGAAAAAATACGACTTGCTTGCCGTTGTCCGGAGGCAGAGGTGGAGCTTTTGGTCGGCGGAACGCAAACCAATGCGATTGTGATTTCCACGATGCTTAAGGATTATGAAGGCGTTTTTGCCGCGCAGAGCGGTCACGTTAACTGCCATGAGGCCGGAGCAATCGAGTACACAGGTCACAAGGTGCTTGCGCTTCCACAGAAGAACGGCAAGATGACGGCAGAGGACCTGAAAAAATATCTGGTGCTGTTTTATCAGGACGGTGCGCATGAGCATATGGTTTATCCCGGTATGGTATATTTATCCTACCCGACGGA
>JAEDKB010000144.1 GCA_016296045.1 Oscillospiraceae bacterium | reverse complement strand
AAGATGGACGGCGATTCCCTGCCCGTTTCCGCATTCAAGGATTATGTGGACGGTCAGTTTGAACTGGGCGCTGCTGCATATGAAAAGCGCGGCGTAGCTGTTACTGTTCCCGAATGGGATGCTGCTAAGTGCATCCAGTGCAACAACTGTGCATATGTCTGCCCGCATGCTACCATCCGTCCGTTTGCTTTGACCGAAGCTGAAGCACAGAATGCTCCGAAGAATGCGAAGATCGTAGATGTCAAGGCCGGCAAGGGCAAGGGCGTTTACAAGTACACCATGGCGGTTTCTCCGCTCGACTGCATGGGCTGCGGCGTCTGCGTCGGTGTCTGCCCGACCAAGGCAATCACCATGAAACCGCAGGAAAGCCAGCTCGATCAGCAGGAAGTCTTCAATTACTGCGTTTCCAAGGTCGAAGAAAAGAAGGATATGCAGGATCTTACCGTGAAGGGCAGCCAGTTCAAGCAGCCGATGCTTGAGTTCTCCGGCTCCTGCGCAGGCTGTGCCGAAACCAGCTATGCACGTCTCATCACCCAGCTCTTCGGTGACAGAATGTATATCTCCAATGCAACCGGTTGTTCCTCCATCTGGGGCGGCCCCGGCGCAACCTCTCCCTACTGCACCAACAAGGACGGTCAGGGTCCTGCATGGTCCAACTCCCTGTTTGAGGATAACGCAGAGCATGGTCTTGGTATGTACACCGCACAGAAGGTCATCCGCGAAGCTCTGGCCGAAAAGACCCGCAAGCTCATGGAGCTGTCTCACTATGCGCCTCTGACAGAAGCTGCTCAGAAGTGGCTTGACACCATGGAAGACGGCGAAGCCAATAAGGCAGCAACCAAGGCATACATTGCCGCTCTGGAAGACGGCATTGCAACCATTGACGAGTCCATCGCTTTCGCTCAGAGCGCAAAGGCAGCGGAAATCCTCGGCGCTGACGGCGCTGCAAAGCTGCTTGAAAATGAAATGAAGCGTAAGGCTGCAGGCGCAAAGTTCTGCAACTGCCCGGCTTGTGCCCTCGCTCAGGAAATCCTGAAGGACAAAGAATACCTCTCCAAGAAGTCCGTATGGATCTTCGGCGGCGACGGATGGGCATACGACATCGGCTTCGGCGGCGTTGACCACGTTCTGGCTCAGAATGAGGATGTCAACATCTTCGTCTTTGATACCGAAGTGTACTCCAACACCGGCGGACAGGCTTCCAAGGCTTCCAACATCGGTCAGGTTGCACAGTTCGCGGCTGCCGGTAAGGAAGTCAAGAAGAAGAGCCTTGCTGAAATCGCAATGTCTTATGGCTATGTCTATGTTGCTCAGGTCGCCATGGGTGCAAATCCCGCGCAGACCATCAAGGCAATCACAGAGGCTGAGGCATATCACGGTCCTTCCCTCATCATCGGATATGCACCGTGCGAAATGCACTCCATCAAGGGCGGCATGATCCACTGCCAGGATGAAATGAAGAAGGCTGTTGAGTGCGGCTACTGGAATATGTTCCGCTTCAATCCTGCTGCCGAAAAGAAGTTCACTCTGGACTCCAAGGAGCCGAAGGACGGCTACCGTGAATTCCTGTTGAACGAGGCTCGTTACAGCCGCCTGACTCGTGAATTCCCGGAGCGTGCAGAAGATCTGTTCGCCCGCAACGAGGCAAGCGCCAAGGAGCGTTATGCACATCTGCTCAAGCTCGTTGAAATGTATAAAGACTAATTTCCTTCACAATTAAAGATGTCGGGCATGGGTATTCCCCATGCCCGATATTTCAGTAAACCTTCCTGAAAGGATATTTCATGGAAAAACAAATCCTAGCTGTTCTCGGCGCGATCGGTGCCCTGCTCAGCGCACTATGCTGTTACTGGTCTGTATATACCGTTATCGGTCTGTTTGGAACAAGAAAATTCCCAAAAGCAAAAAAGCAGCACAAAATCGCGATTGTCGTTGCTGCACGAAATGAAGAAGCCGTCATCGGCAATCTTCTGGAAAGCATCCGCAAGCAGGATTATCCTGCCGAGCTTCTGACAACCTTTGTTGTTGCCGATAATTGCACGGATCAAACCGCTCAGGTCGCAAGAAATCACGGCGCTGTCTGCTATGAACGCTTTGACAACGATCACCGTACCAAGGGCTACGCCCTGCAATTCTTATTTGAACGAATCCGACGTGACTTCGGCATCGAGTCCTACGAGGCATATATCATTTTTGATGCCGACAACCTGCTCAAACAGGACTTTGTTTCCCGCATGAACGAAGCCTTTGATGCGGGCGAAAAAATTGTAACCTCATACCGCAATACCAAAAACTTTGACGAAAACTGGATCTCCGCCTCCTATGCGCTGCACTGGCTGCGCACCGTCCGTCTGGAGCATCGTGCCAGATCGCTGTTCGGTCTTGCCACGCGTATTCAAGGCACCGGATTCCTTTTTTCCAACGAGTTGGTGAAAGACGGTTGGAAATATACCTCTCTGACGGAAGACCGAGCTTTTTCCGCCGATGCAGTGGTTGCCGGCTACAGTATTTCATACTGCAACGCAGCCCAGTTCTACGATGAACAGCCGGTCTCTATGAAAATTGCCATGCGCCAGAGAATCCGTTGGGCAAAAGGTCACTTGCAGGCGTTTACCGAAACCGGCTGGCTCCTTTTCAAACATATTTTTACATCCAAAAGCGCGCCCGTTTCCTTTATGTCCTATGATATGCTTTGTATTGTTGCACCGCGAGCATTGTACAGCATTTTTGTAAATATTTTAAAAGTGCTGATTTCCGTGTTTTTATGGCTGTTTTTTGGTCGTCCCTTCGGTGCAATCGGTTTGGCTCTGATTTCCATTGCAAAGTCTTACGGCAGGCGTTACTTATCCAATATGGAAGCTGCGCTCTATGTGTTTATCGCTGAACATAAACGAATCAAACCGATGCCCTTGTGGAAGAAGATATGGTTTATTCTGACGTTTCCGTTGTTTGATATCATTGGTCGGATTGCGACCTTCATTGCGTTTTTTAAGAAAGTGGAATGGAAGCCAATTCCTCATAATTCATCAGTTACCATCGACGACATACATCCCGAAAGCGAAAAAGTGACAAAATAATCAGGTGAATCTCCAATTTGCATTTGCAAAAAGTTTACAAATTTGGTTCATATGGATATTTACACTTTCGAGCAATTATGCTATGATATGTGATGAATGAATAGAAAGGAGGAAACATCTATCAAAGATTACGGCTCGACCTCAAACGAGCTCCTCTACGAAGAAGATGAGATGTTTGAGGAAGATGAACAAGTAGAAAAAAAACAAAAAAAGAAGAAAAAGAAGAAAAAAAAGAGCCATCGCTGTCTGCGAGTGATTGCTATACTTCTTTCTTTGATTCTTTTTATTGAGGCTGCATATTGCTTTTTGGTTTTTACGGATATTTCCGAGATCAAGTATTATCGTGAAGCATTTATTGAAACCGCGTTATCTACCATGACGCACTCGTGGCTTGCCAGATATACGCTTCCGGAGTACATGGTTGAACATGTACGTCAGCGGGAAGAATATCTTCGCAAAGCACAGGAGGGCATCGTCAGCGACCAATCCGATCGCGTCTCCTCCACTGAAGAAGGCATAACCGAGCCGACCGATATAACAGAACCGAACGTGTCCGCAGAAACGGTTGTTCCGGAAGATGAAAAGGAAGAAGCTTTCTATGAACTCTTCTGGGAGTTGAACCGCACCTCCTTTGAGGAATACCTGGACAGCCATCCGTCGGTTCTTGATAACGGTTGGGATCATATTTATATCAATGAAGCCGGTCAGGACGATGAAGGCACCGAAATCTACACAACCATGGGTGAGCAGGTGCTTGCCATCGATGTTGAAAACAAGCTGCTTCTCGTCCGTGTCAGCGGTACCGGTTATATCGGAATTTTGGCGATCGGCAAGGATCCTGCTCAGCTTCGCGTGGAAGCTTCCGAGGGCATCGGCTCTTACGGTCAGGATCTTGGTGTTATTGTTGACAATAACGACGGTGTCATCGGTATTACCGGCAGCGGCTTCTATGACCCGAACGGCGGCGGCAACGGCGGCACACTCGCCGGATACGCCATGTGCGAAGGCACCGAATACGGTGTGCATTATGAAGAGTACGGCTACAAGCGCATTGAGTTGACAAAGGACAACAAGATGTATATTGTAGAATCCGACTCCCCTGTCGGTGATGACGTTACCGATGCCGTGGAATTTATGCCTGCGCTGATCGTTGACGGAAACGTTCTCGTCAGTGATGATAACAGTTGGGTGTCTATCAATCCCCGTGCTGCCATCGGTCAGTCTGATAAGGGCGAGATATTGATGCTCATTATCGAAGGTCGTCTGACCGGCCGCTCGATCGGTGCCGGACTTGATACCTGCGCAGCCATCTTCAAGCGCCATGACTGCTACACTGCAATGAATCTTGACGGCGGCACAAGCGCAGTCATGTATTACCGCGGTGAATATGTTACCAAGTGCTCCAACAAAAACCTTGTTTCCAGATACCTTCCGAACGCGTGGGTGTACGGAAACTACGAATGATTTCAACGCTTACCGTGGTTGGTCATTTCCATTGGATAAAGAGAAGTCGAGCCTCGAATTTGTGCGAGGCTCGACTTAACTTATTGCTTCCTCATACTAGTTCTTCATAAAAAGCTTATACCAATCACCAATTGAAATGCGCAAAGCACATTTCAATGGAATATCGTGATTGGCACAAGACGTATTTTCGCGATGCTTACCTTATCATCGCGAAAATGCAACGCCGGTACGGCGTTGAAAACCGATTGAAATGTATATTTTAATCGGTTTTTAGTATTAAAAAGCTTTTTATAGCACTGAAGGTGCGTCAAGAACTGCATGAGACGGCTTTTGTGGCTTTTGCCGCAAAAGGG
>JAEDKB010000143.1 GCA_016296045.1 Oscillospiraceae bacterium | reverse complement strand
AATTTTTCGACGATTCCTTTGATTTAGCCAGAATGACAAATCCCGAATTGTCGCGTTTCATTTTTGAGCCGAGGGTTTCAAAAAAGACGGAACCCTGTCACACAATCGAAAATCAAAGAGGTGTCGTATTGTGAAAACGACACCTCTTTGATATATAACGAATCACAGATTCAGGAGCGAGATTGCATCACTTATGTTTTTTTCGAGTGCTTCCCGCCCGTGCTTATCCACCTCGGCCTTGTTCTTTTCGCCGTGCGTCAGGCATCCTGCGCCGCCGATACAACCGCCGACACACGCCATGCCCTCGATAAAATTCGCGTTGAGCACATTTTTACTCTTTTTCAGAAGTGCCACGCGGCATTCTTCGATTCCATCACAGGAAACGGCTTTCAGTGCAAAATCCTCAAGTCCCTGCTCTTTGAGTGCCTGCGCAATCGCATCGCTGACTCCCCCGCTGCGGGCAAAAATTCTGCCGTAGTAGGACGCGTTATCGAGTACGCCCTCTTCTAATGTTGTGATATCAATATCACGACTGTCAAAAAGCGCTTGCAATTCTTCAAACGTGAGAACGGCATCTACATAAGGCTTGACTTCTTCCAACTGCGCCTCGGCCTTCTTTGCGGTACACGGTCCGATAAAAATGGTCTTTGCGTTCGGGTCGGTCTCCTTGATATATTTTGCAATCTCTACCATGGGCGAACGGTTATGCGAAATCAGCGGCACAAGATCAGGGAACGCCGAACGAATATAGGCCACAAATGCCGGACAGCACGAGCTTGTTATGAAGCCTCTTTCTGCAAGCTCTTTGGCCTCCTTCATTGCCACCATATCCGCACCGAGCGCTGCCTCAACAACGGTATGGAAGCCCATTGTTTTCAGCCCTGTAATGACCTGACCGAGTTTGGCATAAGAAAACTGGCTGGAAATGGAGGGCGCTACCACAGCATACAGCTTGTAATTCTTGCCGTGTTCACTTTTTTTGATAAGATCGATTGCCTTCAGAATAAAAGACTTATCCGTAATCGCGCCGAAGGGGCACTGATATACGCAGGCTCCGCAGGCAATACACTTATTATTATCAATCGAAGCCGCATTATCCTCATTGATCGCAATCGCCTTAACCTTACAAGCAGCCTGACACGGGCGCTTGCGGTTTACAATCGCGGAATAGGGACAGACCTTTGCACATTGACCGCACTCAATGCATTTGGATTTATCAATGTATGCTACATGGTTATGGTCAAATGAGATTGCGCCTCTCTTGCATACGTCCTCACAACGATGTGCCAGGCATCCGCGGCAGGAAGCCGTAACCTCGTAGCCTGCTGCCGGACATTCATCACAGGCAATTTCAATGACCTCGATTACATTGGAGTTGTCTGCATTGCCGCCCATAGCGATTTTCACACGCTCCGCGAGAATCGCTCTTTCTTTATAGACACAGCAGCGCATGGTAGAGGTCTTTCCCGGGACGATTTTTTGCGGAATATCAAGAACGTTTTCAAGAAGAGAGTCATTCCACGCTTCACGGGAGACTTCTCTTAAGACCTTATATTTCAGATGTTGAACCTTTGTATCAAATTTTCTGACGCCCATATGTAGTAACTCCTTCGATATAACCAACTTTCATATTCATCTTCTGTTACGGATATTCTGATTCGGAAGGTTTATCGCTTTTCAGGCAGCCGCTGCCGTCCGCGCAAACCCGATGATTCTTGTTTACACATTTGACAGGACATTCTCATTAAAAAATTCGGAAACAGTTTCGGGTTTAACGGAGAAAAAGCGGTCATCTATCGTTACGCAGACGCCCTGTTGACATGTTCCCATACAAAAAGTTGCACCCAACTCAACATAATTTCCAAGATTGTTTTTCAGAATCAACTGCTGTAACTGCTCAACCACCTGACGCGAGCCTTTGATATGGCAGGAACTTCCGATACATACTGTGATATTCATTTTAGCCTCCATTTATATTTGTGATGGATTATGTGTTTCTAAGGCTTTCGCGCCTGCATTTCTGTTGCCCCGTAGGGCTGCCCTTTTCGATGAAAGGGCAGTTTATTTGCAGCCGCAATTATTCCACTCCGGTTACTTCGTAGCCTTCCTCGGCAACCGCCGTTGTTAGCTTCGCATCATCAACATCCGCTGCCAATGTCACAATCGCTGTTCCTTCCGTATGGCTGACAACTGCCTCTTTCACCTCCGGCAGCGCCTCAAGCGCCTTCTTTACATGTGCTTCGCAGTGCCCGCACATCATACCTGTAATGTGAATTGTCTTTGTCATTGGTTTGTTTTCCTTTCCCTTTGTTTTCATTTTCTTATCATGCCCTGCATCATATACCTTGAGCAAATTCAACCGCAGCGCGTTCATAACGACACAGAAGCTGGAAAGGCTCATCGCCGCAGCTCCGAACATCGGATTCAGCTTCAGTCCGAACAGCGGAAACCATACGCCTGCCGCGAGCGGAATACCGATTACATTGTAAAAGAACGCCCAGAAAAGGTTCTCACGGATGTTTTTCAGCGTTGCTCTGCTCAGTCGAATCGCCGCCGGCACATCGATCAGTCTGCTTTTCACAAGCACAATGTCCGCCGCATCAATCGCCACATCGGTTCCTGCACCGATGGCAATTCCGACATCCGCTCTTACCAGAGCGGGGGCGTCGTTTATCCCGTCTCCCACCATTGCGACTTTTCCGTTTGCTTTAAGCTGTCTGATGACTGCTTCTTTCCCTTCCGGCAAAACTCCGGCGATGACCTCGTCCACTCCGGCCTTGCTGCCGATTGCTTTCGCGGTCTGTTCATTATCGCCGGTGAGCATGACAACCTGAATGCCCATGTTTTTTATCTGTTGGATTGCCTCTGCACTGTCTTCCTTTATGGTGTCGGCAACGGCTATAATGCCAAGAAGTTCTTTGTCCGTCGCAAATATGAGCGGCGTTTTTCCCTCTTTGCTCAGTGCATCTATTTTCTCTTCTGTCGCTGCGTCAAGTGTAATATGGCTTGCAATAAAATTTTTGTTGCCGCCGTACACAGGAATGCCGTCAATTTTGCCGCACAAGCCGTTTCCCGGAAGTGCCTGAAAATCGGCTGTCTCTTTCAGCGAAATATGCTCTTTTTCTATCAATTCGTTCACGGCACCTGCAAGCGGATGCTCCGACTTTTTCTCCAGTGAGCCGGCGTACATCAGGAGCCGATTTTTGTCATCCGCTAAAATATCCGTAACCGTCGGTTTGCCGTTGGTAATTGTGCCGGTTTTATCCAGCACTACGGTGCGCACACGCGCAGTTTCCTCCAGAGAGGCCGCTGTCTTATAAAGGATACCGTGTTTTGCGCCCATGCCGTTTCCGACCATGATCGCCACCGGCGTGGCAAGTCCAAGCGCACACGGGCAGCTAATCACCAACACCGCAATACTTCTGGAAATCGCAAAGCCGAAATCATATCCCGCTGCAAGCCAAACTGCAAGCGTAATTGCCGCAATGATAATGACAGCAGGCACAAAGACACCCGAAACCTTATCGGCAATTTTTGCAATCGGCGCTTTGGTAGCCGCCGCGTCAGATACCATTTTTATGATCTGCGACAAAGTGGTATCTTCCCCTACTCTGCTTGCCGTACATTTTATAAAACCGGAAGTATTGATTGTTGCGGCGGAAACTCTGTCTCCCTCCGCTTTGTCCACCGGAATACTCTCTCCCGTCAGCGCCGATTCATCCACCGCGCTGACACCCTCAACAACAACGCCGTCCACCGGAATGCTCTCGCCGGGACGTACTACAAATGTTTCGCCGATCCGAACCGTTTCAATGGGAACTTGCTCTTCCGTTCCGTCTCTGACCACGGTAGCCATTTTAGGCGAAAGCTTCATAAGGCTCTTCAGCGCATCCGTTGTCTTCCCCTTGGAACGTGCTTCAAGCATTTTGCCGACGGTAATCAAGGTAAGAATCATCGCCGCCGACTCAAAATATAGCTCGTCCATATACTGCGTTGCAAGGGCGTTGTCTCCTGCACAAACCGCAGCGCTCATTGCAAACAGAGAAACCACACTATATCCAAAAGCTGCCGTCGCACCGAGCGCCACAAGGGTATCCATATTGGGCGCTCTTTTTATCAGGCTCTTAAATCCGCTGATAAAAAACTTCTGGTTAATCACCATGATTGCAATGGTGAGCAGCATCTGCAAAAGCCCGACTGCAACATGATTCCCCTGCAAAAATGCAGGCAGCGGCCAGTTCCACATCATGTGTCCCATGGAAAAATACATCAGAACACCCAAAAAGACAAGCGATGCGATCAAACGCTTTTTCAAAGCGGGTGTCTGCCGGTCTTCCAGCGCCGCCTCCTCAGACGAAGCGTTTCTGCTCTTCGAGGCTGCGTCTTTGACCGATGCGCCGTAGCCTGCCGCTTCTACCGCTTTGATAATAGTCTCGTCGCTTGCACTGCCTTCCACACCCATGGAGTTTGTAAGCAGACTCACAGAGCAGGAGGATACCCCCTCCAACGCATTTACCGCCTTTTCCACTCTGGCACTGCATGCCGCGCAGCTCATTCCTGTCACATGAAACTGTTTCATTCTTGACTGCGCCTCCCTACTTCATAAGCTTTTGCAACGTACTGACCAATTCTTCCAGCTTTTCGTCGTTGCCGACCTTAATATCCTCGGCTACGCAGGTTCTGATATGGTTCGTCAAAAGAGCTTTGTTAAAACTGTTGAGCGCAGCGTTCGCGGCGGCAACCTGCGTGATAATGTCCACACAGTAGCAGTCTTCCTCCAGCATTCTTCTGATTCCCCTGATTTGTCCCTCCACTCGGCTTAATCTGTTTGCCAAGTCCTTGTATTCCTGCTCAGTTCGCGCCTTTGTTTTGCAGCAAGGCTCTGTCATTTGATTGGTTTTCGATTCTTCCATAGCAATTCTCCGATGCCGATTCTATATACCCCATGGGGGTATATCAGACTGTCAAAAAAGCCCGTAA
>JAEDKB010000142.1 GCA_016296045.1 Oscillospiraceae bacterium | reverse complement strand
AAAAGCAGAAACAAAACGTACAACTTCCAGATAACAAAGGAGAATAATTATGAAAGTTTATGACGAACTCGTCGCCCGCGGCCTGATCGCGCAGGTGACAAACGAAGAAGAGATCCGCGAGATGATCGACAACGGCAAGGCGACCTTCTATATCGGTTTTGATCCAACGGCAGATTCGCTCCATGTCGGTCATTTTATGGCGTTGTGCCTGATGAAGCGCCTGCAAATGGCAGGAAACCGTCCGATTGCGCTGATCGGCGGAGGTACTGCAATGATTGGTGACCCTTCGGGCAGAACCGATATGCGCTCGATGATGACTAAGGAGACGATTGAGCATAACTGTGCCTGCTTCAAAAAGCAGATGGAGCGTTTCATTGAATTCGGAGAGGGAAAGGCGCAGATGGTCAACAACGCGGATTGGCTGCTTGACCTCAACTATATCGAGGTGCTGCGCGACGTTGGCGCCTGTTTCTCGGTCAATAATATGCTTCGCGCCGAGTGCTACAAGCAGCGCATGGAAAAGGGACTGAGCTTCCTTGAATTCAATTATATGATCATGCAGTCGTATGATTTCTACTACCTGTTCCAGCATTACGGCTGCAATATGCAGTTTGGCGGCAATGACCAGTGGAGCAATATGCTCGGCGGTACGGAGCTGATCCGCCGCAAGCTGGGCAAGGACGCACATGCGATGACAATTACGCTTTTGCTCAACTCCGAAGGAAAGAAAATGGGCAAGACGGCAAAGGGTGCCGTTTGGCTCGACCCGAACAAGACCAGCCCCTTTGATTTCTTCCAGTATTGGCGTAATGTTGCCGATGAGGATGTTATGAAGTGCATCCGCATGCTGACCTTCCTGCCGCTTGAACAGATCGATGAGATGGACAAGTGGGAAGGCAGCGACCTGAATAAAGCAAAGGAAATTCTCGCCTACGAGCTGACCAAGCTGGTGCATGGCGATGAAGAGGCAGAAAAAGCGCGTGCTGCGGCCAGAGCCTTGTTTGCAGGCGGCGCAGACGATTCCAATATGCCGACAACGGAGCTTTCTGCGGATCAGCTTACTGACGGAAAGATTGCAATTCTTGACCTGATGCTTGCTTGTAAGCTTGCACCGTCTAAGTCCGAGGCCAGACGACTGGTTCAGCAGGGCGGCGTGTTTGCAAATGATGAAAAGGTAGCCTCCATTGATGTTTCCTTTACCGCGGAGCAGCTTCAAGCGGGTGTGAAGCTTCGGAAAGGCAAAAAGGTCTACCATAAAGCCGTTTTGGCATAAAAACAGGACGGAAATTGCTGAAGACCATTTGAAAAGAACGATCAAATCCGTTACCGGATGCATGCAGAGGTAAAAACCGGCGCAAAAAGCGAAAATGCTTTTTGCGCCGGTTTCTTTTTTGTTATCCCTATTGACAAGTAAACGATTGTTTACTATAATGGTAAACGGTCGTTTACTTCCGGAGGATGATAAAATGAATGACACCAAAGAAAATATTTTAATGACGGCACTCCGCTTGTTTGCAAAGGATGGCTATGAAGCAGTTTCAGTCCGTTCGATTGCAGGGGAACTTGGCATAACCAAAGGCGCGCTGTATAAGCATTACAAGAACAAACGAGATATTTTTGACAGCATTGTTGAGAGAATGTATGAAATTGATGCCCAGAGATCACTGGAATACAAGGTTCCGACGGGAGATGGAACGATTGCCTATGAAAATGCATCGATGGATTGCATCAAGCGCTTTACGTTAGCGCAGTTTTCCTTTTGGTCAGAGGATCCATTCGCATTGAATTTTCGGAAAATGCTGACATTGGAGCAATATCGCAACCCGGAAATGGCGGAATTATATCGTAACTGCATTACTGCCGGGCCGGTTGCTTACATGGAAGAGATTTTTCAAAAGATGATCTTAAAAGGAATTCTGAAAGAAGCGGATCCCAAACAGCTTGCTGTTGAGTTCTATGCCCCGCTTTATTTGCTGGTGAACATTTCAGATTGGTCAAATGATCGGGGAAAGTGCATTGAGCTGTTAAATCACCATATCGACCGTTTTATCCGGTGCAATGCCGCTTGATAATCATTAAAAGAAAAGGAGATTTCAAATGAAATATTTCAAAAGTGAAAAATACAATACCCCTGAATTGCAAGCAAAAATCATGGGGCCCAATCCTGTGAAACTGGAGGAGGAGCTGCTGATCGATCACTCAATTCCGGAGGGAAGCGTTGTTTGTGACTTAGGAAGCGGCCAAGGCTTAACCAGTGTGTTTCTTGCAAAAGAATATGGCTTTACCGTATATGCTGCCGACTTGTGGAGTGATCCGGAGGAAAATCGAAAATTCTTTGATGCCATGGGATTGAGTGAAGAACAGATCATTCCGGTCAAGGCCGATGCGGAAAACCTGCCGTTTGAAAAATGCTTTTTTGATGCGGTTGTCAGTGTTGACTCCTACAATTATTTCGGCAGGGACGAGCGTTATCTTGACGAAAAGCTCTTGCCTTTCGTTAAAAGCGGGGGATATATTTATATTGCGATCCCGGGCATGAAAAAGGATTGTCACGATCATCTGCCGCAAGAGTTGTTACTCTCATGGACACCGGAACAGCTTGCATATATGCACGATACGGAATACTGGACGGAAATGGTCAACAAATCCCGAAACGCTGAGGTTATTTCTGTGAAAGAAATGGAAAGCAATGAAGAAGTATGGGCGGATTGGTTAAAGCAGGATAATGAATATGCCGTTGGCGACAGAAAATCCATGGAAGCCGGCGGCGGAAAATACCTGAATTTTATCGCAATCGTGCTGAGAAAGAAATGCACTACTGATTTATTTCCTGTTTTTTAAGAAAATAAAGCGCGAATAATACCAAAAGAACAGAAACGGTGCAGCCTTTCACGCGAGGCTGCACCGTTTTTCTTACATTGTGTTTGTTCTGTTTTTTTATGTTTCCTGAGCACATTGTTCTTCCGTTTGCTCCGGAGGTTCCAAAAGAATCAACTTTTCTGCCAATAGCTGCGAGAAGCCGGAGATGATCGTCATGGAGAAAATTAAATCTTTGATATCCTGCGGTGGTGCATCTTCGTTATGCAGGATGGAGTCGGCAGCGTCATGCACCTGACGGATAAAGTACTGTGCAGTTTCACGGTGGCGATGAGAATAAGCACTGTAGATCGGCTCAAACTCCTCCGCTGAGACTCCAACGGGAATCATCTTTCGTAAAACCGCAATGCTCAGCGTCTGCTTCATCGTGCAGATCATAAGCAGATAGGCGATGTGCAGGCGGTAGTAGCGCTTCTTTTTCGGTTCCGGCATGATCTTCATACGGACATAATTGTTTATAGCGGCAGGGGTGATGCAGCTATCCTCCTTTAGCTCCGGCGGAAGATAGTCTAAATACTGCGTCAGAAGTGTGATGACCTGATCCATAAACAGCCCGATGTCGGGAATCTCGTTCCATGTGGGCAGCTTGAAGTCATCCAGATAGGTTTCCCATCTGCGGAGCTTGCCGGCAACAAGACCAATGTTTTCTGTCATAATGAAATCCCCCTCTCTATGTGATTTTAGCACAAACATCTTGTTTTTGCAATCATAATTATTGACTAAAATCATATTGACATAGTGCTTTATATTTGCTATTATAATATAGCATATTAGATTATATGGGAGATACATTATGAGCTTTGCAATCATCACAGATACCGCAGCCAATCTTCTGGCAACCCACCTGGAGCAGCGGGATATCATTGCGATTCCGTTGGAGTTTTTCCTTGACGGAACGCCGCATACCTGCCTGTCCGTGGACGAGATTGACGGGGAAGCGTTTTATGCCACTTTGGGGAATAAGGAGGTCAGGACCTCACAGACCAATCCGCAAAAATTCCATGATGTATTTGAGGCGCTTTTAAAGGCAGGCAGAGACATCCTGTGCGTGACCCTGTCCTCCGGTATCAGCGGAACCTATACGAGTGCGTGCATCACTGCGGAGCAGCTCCGCGAAGAATATCCGGAGCGTAAAATCTGCATTCTGGATTCGTTGGGAGCGTCACTCGGTGAGGGCTTGCTCGTTTTACGCGCTTGTGACTGCCGCGATGCGGGCATGAGTCTTGACGAAACAGTGAAGGCGGTTGAGCAGATGCGCGAGCAAATGTGTCAGGTGTTTACGGTGGATGATCTGCACTTTCTGCGTAAGGGCGGTCGAATTTCGGGTGCGGTAGCTTTTGTCGGAACGCTTCTTGATTTCAAACCGTTGCTGAAGGGAAATGAAGACGGTAAGATCGTCATGACCGGAAAAGTGCGTGGGAAAAAGCGTGCGATTGCTGCGATGGTGGAAAAGTATGAATCACTGGTTGCCGATCCGCAAAATCAATGCGTGGCGATCGCGCAGGCAGGATGCCCCGAGGATGCGAAAAAGCTTGAGGAGCTTCTGAAAAAGAACAAACCGCCGAGGGAGATCCTGACGGTTTGCTATGAGCCTGTGACCGGCGTCCATGTCGGCCCCGGCGCACTTGCACTGTTCTTTTTGGGAGATACAGGCGTGCGTAAAATGTGAGCGGTTACAGCAATACGCTCATCAGCCAAGCCAGACAGACCGGCGCAGCGCCGATTGCAACCCAACCGAGTGCCGGGAGTCTGCGCCGTTTTTTTGCGGGCGAATTGCCTGTTATATAGCCGTTTGCGACGCGTTGAGCCTGCTCCAACAGTTCGCGCTCACCGACGCCGTGCTTCTCCAGCGCATCCTCCCGTAAGAGGAAAATCGCTTGCTCGAACAGCTTTGGGTCGGGAGATTTGACAACGATGACTTGCCGTGTATTGCCCTTGACCATAAGCATCCCTCCGCTGAAAGCATAGACAAAAAATGCACTGCTCAAACCAAGCAGTGCATTTTTGCTGTATAAAAAAGTGGCGGCAAGGAGAAATCCCTGCCGCCGCAGCGTGTCGAAAAACCCTTTTCGGCACGCTGATGGATTGTTGAGAAAGGCTCCAAAGACAAGCAACTCACACTCGTCGGCGTACACAAGTA
>JAEDKB010000141.1 GCA_016296045.1 Oscillospiraceae bacterium | reverse complement strand
CGTCCATCTTCTGAACGGTCTTAACTTCAAAGAAGCGGGCGCCTGCCATGTAGGAAGCGATGATGTTCTGCGCAAGCTGGCTGTTGGGGCCTGCTGCCGGACCGAAGGGAGTTTCAATTTTTTCGCCAAAGATGGGGAGTGCTTTGCCCTTTGCGATGTAAGGAGCGTGGATGCCGAAAATTTCGCCTTCACGGCTGTATTCGGTAACGATCCAATTCATCAGGGATTTAAACGGGATGGGATACATTCTTTCAGACATTTGTTTAACCTCCGATTGGAATTATACATTTCTATAAAAAGCAGGGAAAGTGTGCCGTTCAATCAGATTTCACCGTGCTCGTCGTACTTGCAGTGGTTCAGGTCGCCCCAAAGCTTTTTGGCTTCTTCGAGAATGTGCGCGTTTTCAGCTTCCTCATCAATGCCGATCAGCTCACGATCCTTCATCAGGAGCTTGCCGTTTGCAATGGTGGTCTGGCACTGTCTGCCGGTCATGCCGAAAATCATATGACCGTCAATGTTGGCAGAGGAGAACGGGGTGAACGGCTTATAGTCCATAACGATGACATCGGCGGCGGCACCGGCCTCAAGAACGCCGAGCTTATCCGGGAAGTACTTGGCACCGATTTTGGCGTTGTTCTTGAAGAGCATATCGGTAACCTCGCACCAGCCGACGTTCGGCAGACAGGCGTTCTGACGCTGGGCGCAGAGCGCGACCTTAAGGGACTCTAACATATCGTTCGTGTAAGCGTCCGTGCCCATGCCGAGGAGAATGCCCGCCTTATAAAGCGGCAGAACGGGGCAGGTGCCGACAGCGTTGCCCATGTTGGATTCGGGGTTGTTGACAACCATCGTGTCGGTGTTCTTGATAATCTCAATCTCAGCGGAGTTGACATGGATGCAGTGACCGAGAATCGTCTTCGGGCCGAGAATGCCATGATCCTGCAATCTCTGAACAGGACGGCGGCCGTAATTTTGCAGGGAGTCGTAGACATCGTTCATGCCTTCGGAGACATGGATGTGATAGCCGGTGCGGCCGTTGTTGGCCTCAACCATGCGGTCAAAGGTTTTGTCCGAGATTGTGAACAGAGCGTGTCCGCCGAACATAGCGGCGAGCATCGGATCCTTGCGCTGCTCGCATTCTGTGATGAAATCGGCGTTTTCCTTGATGCCCTGCAGGCACTTTTCTTCGCCGTCGCGGTCGGATACTTCGTAGCACAGGCAGGAACGGATGCCGAATTTCTTTGCAGATTCAGCGATTGTATGCAAAGAGCCGGGAATTTCGCCGTAGGAAGCGTGATGGTCAAAAACGGTTGTAACGCCCTGCTTGATGCAGTCGATATAGAGCGCATTGGCAGAAGCTTTGGTGCCGTTCAGGTAGAGGTTGCGGTCGATTGCCCACCATGTGCCGTCGAGCACTTCAAAGAAATTGGTGGGATTGTTGCCCTTGATGGAAAGACCGCGGGCAAGTGCGGAGTAGATATGCGTATGAGCGTTGATGAAAGCAGGCATGATAACGCCGCCCTTGGCATCAATGAATTCCGCGTCGGGATACTTGGCCTTCAGATCAGCGGTTTTGCCAACTTCTTTGATTTTTGTGCCGTCGATGACCACGCCGCCGTCGGGCAGATAGGGGAGCGTTTCGCTTCTGGTAATCAGCTTGCCGTTTGCAAGAATGTACATGGTGTTTACCTCCTGTGAAAGATTTCAGAAAAACAAAAAATGGGGATGCGAACCCATAGTTCAACATCTCCACTCAAGTAACCCTGAGTGATAGTCGTCAAGCCCGTGCGCGAAGCACTTCGTTACAGCTATCAATCTTTAATTACATTATAATTATACAAAAAAAGCCCTGCGCTTGCAAGGCTTTTTCCATTGCTATTTTTTACAAAGTTTTTTTGAGCTTTTTGGGCAATATGTAAGTGGGGCATTGGAAACGGCACAGATAACAAATGGATAATCGTACATTTTGTGATTTGTTAAAGATCTGTTACAGAACAATAGATTACAAATGCTGTCTGCTGGAGCGGACAGATAACCCTGTGATAAATCGCTAAATTTTATCGGAGACGGAATTCCGTCTCTTTTTCTTTACTTTTTCCTGCTTTTCCGCTAAAATCAATATTACGAAATCAAAACTGCGTAGGGGCGGCTATCAGCCGCCCGATGATGAAATCTGTGAACAGGGGAGGCGCTTTGCTATGGAACGACCGTCGCGGAAGCCCAACCGTCTGCCGGAATATGACTACAGCCAAAACGGTGCGTATTTTGTGACGATCTGCACGGCAGAAAAGAAGCCCCTGTTTTGGGATACCGTAGGGGCGGCTATCAGCCGCCCGCAGAGGATAGATGACGATTTTATCCTAAGACCGCCGCTTTCCGAATATGGGCGCATTGCGGAGCAAGGAATTCTGAATATTCCACGGTGCTATCCTACCGTCACGATTAAAAAATACTGCATCATGCCGAATCATATACATTTGATTCTGCTTTTTTCTGATGAATGCGGGCGGCTGATAGCCGCCCCTACACTCTCGAGGGTGGTCGGGCAGATGAAACGGTGGGTTTCCAAACAGATCGGCGAGGGAATTTGGCAAAAGACTTACTTTGATCGCGTGATTCGGAATGATGCGGAATTTGAAAGAATTTGGCGATATATCCATGAAAACCCACTGAAATACTTGCTGAAAGAGGAAAATATATGACAGAAGTTTCTATTGTGCGCTGCGCGGACTATTCGCGGGATAAATGCACGCAGGCAATCGAAGACGTATTACAGCCGTTTGGCGGGCTGGATTGGGTAAAGCCCGGGATGAGAATTGCGATAAAGGCAAATCTGGTTTCCGCAATGAAGCCGGAAACCGCCGCGACGACGCATCCGGCGCTGCTTGCTGCGCTGACAAGGGCGCTCGTTGATCGCGGTGCGTCCGTAGTTGTCGGCGACAGTCCCGGAAATCTATATAACGCGACGGTGCTCAACCATGTCTACTCCGTCACCGGACTGCACGCGGTGGAGGAAGCGGGCGGCGAGCTGAATCATAATTTCGAGGTAAAGGAAGCGGTCTTTGAGCAGGCGCATATTGCAAGACATTTTTCCTATACTGCATGGCTGGATGAAGCAGATGCGATTATCAGCTTCTGCAAACTGAAAAGCCACGGCATGATGTGCCTTTCCGCGGCGACGAAAAATCTGTTTGGCGCTGTTCCGGGAACCATGAAGCCGGAATATCACTTCCGCTATCCCGATCCGCTGGACTTTGCCGGAATGATTATCGATCTGAACGATTATTTCAAGCCGACACTCTATCTTGTCGATGCCGTGCTTGCCATGGAGGGCAACGGACCGACTGCCGGAACGCCGCGTCAGATGGGTGCCCTTCTTGCAGGAAAAGACTGCCATAAAATCGACATGGTCTGCTCAAAATTGATCGGACTTGACCCAATGGCGGTTCCGACGCTGAAAGCTGCCATGAATTACGGACTCATTTCGGGTAATGTCGAAGATATTTCGGTAGAAGGAGATGTGGATGCGTTTATCCTGCCTGATTTTGAACGAATTGAGAGAGGCAGAGGGATGCAGTTTGAAACAGTGCTGCCGGGGAAGCTCGGACTGCTGTTCGGAAAAATTGCAAAGAAAGCGCTGCGTTCGTCGCCGAAACTGAAAAAGAGCGAATGTGTCGGCTGCGGACTTTGCGCGAATGTTTGTCCGGCAAAAGCAATTACAATCAAAGCAAAAAAAGCACAGGTGGACTATAAACGCTGTATCCGCTGCTTCTGCTGTCAGGAATTCTGCCCGAAGGGCGCAATGAAGGTACACCGTCCATGGCCTGCAAGAGTTTTACATAGATGACGAAATGATAACAGCCTTGTCGCCTGCTTTAAGCAGGCGACAAGGCTGTTTCTATGTTCTGTTCGCGAAGCAGACTGCCGAAGTGACGGCTTTGCTCCGTGCAGATGCAGTATGTTATTTTGCCAGATATTCGTCACAGACCTTACGGGCTTCTTCTGCGATGACCGGCTCATCGATATTGACAAGCCGGCCGTTATCGACCGTGACCTTGCCGTTTACGACGGTATAGTCAACAGCGCTGCGCAGACCGACGGTGCCGAAAACATTCTTCGGATCGTAGGTTGCGCCGACAAGCTCCAGCCGACGGGAGTCGACCATAAAGAAGTCTGCGCATTTGCCGACCTCGATGGAGCCGATGTCCGTTCTGCCGAGCAGAGAAGCGGAGCCGCGTGTTGCCATTTTCAGAACATCGTAGCCGCTGGGAGCCTTTTCGGAGGAATTCAGACGGTGCAGGAGGAAGCAAATGCGGATCTCTTCCAGAAGATCGGAGCCGTCCTGAGAGGCGCTGCCGTCAACTGCCAGACCGACCTTAACGCCGCGCTCCAGCATTTCCGGAATGCGTGCGATACCGGAGGAAAGCTTCATGTTGGAAACCGGACAATGGGCAACGCCGGTGCCGGTCTGAGCGAGAATATCAAGCTCCTCGGTGGTGAAATGGATGCCGTGTGCGTACCATACATCGTCGCCGATCCAACCGAGAGAAGCCATATATTCAAGCGGACGCATATTGTAGCGGGAAAGCATGAAGTTTTCTTCGTCCTTCGTTTCGCACAGATGCGTATGCAGACGGACACCGTACTGACGGGCGACAATGGCAGACTGCCGCAGAAGCTCTGAAGATACGGAGAACGGAGAGCAGGGAGCAAGTACGATCTGGTGCATGGAGCCGAAGGAGGGATCGTGATACTGCTCAATCAGGCGGGCGCTGTCCTTCATAATTTCGTCAACGGACTGCACGACGCTGTCGGGGGGGAGGCCGCCGTCCTTTACGGACAGGTCCATGCTGCCGCGAGAGGATACCATACGCATTCCAAGCTCGTCAGCGGTTGCAAGCTGCATACCGATCAGGTCGCCGCTGCCTGCCGGGAAAACATAGTGATGATCGAAACAGGTGGTACAGCCGTTCTTCATCAATTCGCCCATGCCGGTCAGTCCGGAGTAGCGAATGACCTT
>JAEDKB010000140.1 GCA_016296045.1 Oscillospiraceae bacterium | reverse complement strand
TCAAACAGTCCGCTTTTGCGAAGCTGACGGTCAAAATACATTCTGGATTCATAGTCGGCAAAATTGATATCCATAATGAGCTGCTGGAGCCATTTGCCGGAGATGACCCAAAGATCGTCCATATGCTCAATGGTCAGATCTTCGGCCTCCCCTGCCTGCGCAAGCGGCTTGACATACTCCGGCTCGTAAACAATGACAGGCGGCAGTTCCTTCAGCTTTCCGGCAATCACGCGCATGAGCTGTCTTGTCCCCTGCGTTGTTGCAGCGGAAATCTCATAAAACGGATAGCCGCGGCGCGTAACATATTCTTTCAGGCGCTTGAGATTATCATTTCCGTCCGGTATCAGGTCGCACTTGTTCGCGGCAACGATCATCGGACGTGCTGCAAGATCGGCTGAATAGTTTTTCAGCTCTTCATTGATCTTTTCAAAGTCCTCAATGGGATCGCGTCCTTCGCTTCCGGCTACGTCTACGATATGCACCAGCAGTCGGCAGCGATCGATATGGCGAAGAAAATCATGCCCCAAACCGGCGCCTTCCGCCGCGCCCTCAATGATTCCCGGAATATCTGCCATAACAAACGATACACCGTCGTCAACATAGATTACGCCGAGATTCGGGTACAGGGTCGTAAAATGATAGTTTGCGATTTTCGGATGGGCATTCGACGTAACGGAAAGCAGCGTCGATTTGCCGACGTTCGGAAAACCGACCAGACCGACATCGGCCAGGAGCTTTAATTCCAGAACAACTTCGTGCTCCTCGCCGGGAAGACCGGCTTTTGCAAAGCGCGGCACCTGACGGGTCGGTGTTGCAAAGTGCTTGTTGCCCCAGCCGCCTCTGCCGCCCTTGCAGAGAATGAAGTCCTCATTATCAGACATATCCTTAATGACTTCGTTGGTTTGCGCGTCGCGTACAACGGTTCCGCGAGGCACCTGAATAATCAGATCCTCTCCGCGTTTGCCGCTGCAGCGGGCACCCTGACCGTCCTGACCGGGGGAAGCTGTATATTTTCGTTTATAGCGAAAATCCATCAACGTGGAGAGATTATCATTGACGCGAAGGACGATATTTCCGCCCTTGCCGCCGTCACCGCCGTCCGGACCGCCGGCAGCCACATATTTTTCACGATGGAAAGCAACGGCTCCGTTGCCGCCGTTACCGGCCTTGACAAATATTTTCACCTTATCTACAAACATTTCCAATCTCCCCTTCTTCAAAAAAATCCCGAACATACAAAATATGTTCGGGATTCCTTATTGCGTCTTACTGCTCTACAGCGTAGACAGAGCACATCTTGCGATCCTTGCCCATGCGCTCGAACTTGACATGACCGTCAATCTTTGCGAACAGGGTATCGTCGCTTCCAATACCGACATTGTTGCCCGGATGGATGTGTGTGCCTCTCTGGCGAACCAGAATGTTGCCCGCGAGAACGAACTGACCGTCTGCGCGCTTTACGCCCAATCTCTTGGACTCGGAATCACGACCGTTCTTAGTAGAACCGCCGCCCTTCTTATGAGCGAAGAACTGAAAACCGATTTTCAGCATTAGTTACACCTCCATAACTTCGATATATTCAGGATAATCCTCCCGCAGAGAGCACATCGTCAGCATAAAGCCGGTCAGTACTGCCTGAACTGCGTCTTCATCGTCGCATACTGCGGGAAGTGTGAGAGTGATGCGGGGCTCATCTTCAATGATCTTTGTATTGGCGTGGTTGCCGAGTACGTCATTGATTGTACACTCAGTGAGCTTAACTGCGGAGGAAACGGCTGCGCATACAATGTCGCTGCCCTCTTCTGCATATCCGCTGTGCCCCGATACGGCGAATCCGTTGATTCTGCCGTCATGATTGAAAAATTCTATTTTCGTCATAATTTGAAATTAGCCGACGATCTTCTCAATCTGCACCTTGGTGTACGGCTGTCTGTGGCCACGGATGGACTTGGAGTCCTTCTTCGGGCGATACTTGAAGACGACGATCTTCTTGGACTTGCCGTTCTTCAGCACCTTTGCTTCGACGGAAGCGCCTGCCACAACGGGAGTGCCGAACTTGGAGTTCTCGCCGTCCACGACTGCCAGGACCTGATCGAAGGTTACGGTTGCGTCTGCCTCAGCGTTCAGCTTTTCGACGAAAATGATGTCGCCTTCTTTGACGCTGTACTGCTTGCCACCGGTAACGATAACTGCCTGCATGTTTCGATTGCACCTACCTTTTCTGTAGTCTCGCTCTGGAGGTGTGAGGGCATACCTCAACTTCTACCTCTTCAATGCGGCCTGTCTATTCTAACACCCATTTGTCAAATTGTCAAATACTATTTGACAGTTTTTTTCGTTTTTGCTATACTTTTTTTAAGATTTCTTTCGAATTTGGTGATCTGATGAAAAAACTCATGATTTGTATTGTGCTGATTGCTCTGCTTTTGACCGGGTGCTCGGTCTCTGAGCCGGAAGAAGCAGACCTTTATGCCATGGACACATTGATGAAAATTAAAATCTGGGGTGAGCACGAGGATCTGGTTCTTGTAACCGATGAGATTCATCGTCTTGACCTTCTTCTTTCAGCGGCGGATTCCGGAAGTTTGTTATCTCAAATCAATCTTTCCGGTTCGGCGGAGCTTTCAGGGGATATTCTGACACTGACGCAGGATGCCCTTTCGCTGTCCGAAAAAACCGGAGGTGCGTTTGACCCGACGGTCTATCCCCTTGTCAGGCTGTGGGGCTTCCCCGACGATGCGTATCATGTTCCTACACAGGAGGAGCTGGACGAAACACTGCCTCTGGTCGGAACCGAACATATTCATATGGACGGAAGCTCTATAACGCTTGACAAAGGAACCATGCTCGATTTCGGGGCGATTGCAAAAGGCTATGCAGCACAGCAGTGTGTAAATCTGCTGGAGGAAAACGGCGTAGAAGCGGCGCTGCTTTCTCTCGGCGGAAATGTTCAGACGCTTGGGACAAAGCCGGACGGAACCGCATGGAACATCGGCATTGCCGATCCGGACAATCCCTCACAAGCAATCGCGCAGCTTTCCTTTTTCGGTTCAAAGGCTTTGGTGACCTCCGGCGGATATCAGCGATTCTTTGAATTTAACGGCGTCTCCTATCATCATATTCTTGATCCAAAGACCGGAATGCCCGCGGATCAAACGCTTGCCTCCGTTACCATCCTCTGTGATAACGGTGAAGTCGCGGATGCCTATTCTACGGCGCTGTTTGTTATGGGGCTGGAAGAAGCGACGGAATTTTGGAAAACACAGAACGATTTTGATGCTGTTTTTATCATGAAGGATCGAACCATTTATGCAACCGAGGGCTGCGCTGAGCTGCTCAGCGGTTGTGAATTTACGGTGATAAAACGATGAAAACACGCTATTGGATACTGATTTTTGCCTTGATTGTTGTAATCTGTGCCGTGCTGACGGTTTGCTTCTTTTCTGAAACCTCTGCTTCGGAGCAGGCATATGTCTATTCCGACGGCGCGCTGACTATGACGCTGGATTTAAAAGAAAACGGTGAATATCGAGTCCGTTTCGGTGAGGATTGGAACATTATCACCGTAAAAGACGGGAAAGTCGCCGTGACCTCTGCTTCCTGTCCTTCTCAGGACTGTGTGAAGCACGGATTTTCCGATCGCGGTGCCCCGATCGTATGCCTTCCAAACCGTCTGACGATTGAGTTTTCATCCGATGCGTCCTATGACGCATTGATCGGATAAAGAAAAAACTTGCATTATTCTTGATAATATGTTAGAATTATCGGGTATTATGTAAATCAAATTTAGGAGGGATGATATGCATCGCCGTTCGTGGCTTGCTCTCCTGCTGGCATTGTGCATGGTCTTTGCCATGCTGCCAAAGGTTTCTGCAAAATCTTCCAGCGAGATACAAGATGAGATCGACGCTTTGGAGGAACAGGCAGACGAGATTGCCGCACAAAGAGAAGCACTGGAAGATGAAATCGCTCAAACAAAAGAAGAAATGGTATCCTTTTCGGATAAGAAGCTGCAAATTGACCAGGAGGCAGAACTGCTTCGACAGACCGTTGAGAATATCAATTCCCAGATTCAGGAGTACAGCGCACTGATTGCGGAACGTCAGGCGGAATTGGATGAGCTTGAAGCGGAACATGAGGATTTGGTTCACAGATATCAGATGCGTATGCGCACGATCCAGGAGCGTGGTCCGGTTTCCATTTGGTCCGTACTGCTCTCTGCCGACAGCTTTACCGACATGATTTCTGACAATATTATGATTGAGGAGATCGCACAAGCAGACCAGCGTATGCTTCAGGAATTACAGGAGAGCGCCCAGAAGATACTCGATGCCAAATCGCAGCTTGCCGATCAAAAGGGTCGGCTGGAAGAAAAAAGAATCCAGTTGGATGATACAAAAATTCAGTTGGATCAAAAGCGTGCGGAAGCGGAAGCAATGCTCGTTGAACTGAATGCGGATAAGGAACGTCTTGCCGCCGAGGTTGCGCAGTGGGAAGCACAGGAAGCAGAACTGGCCGAAGAGATCGCAAAGAAAGAAAAAGAATACACGGCGGCTCGTCTTGTTGAAACGGGCGGCGAGGCATATATCTATACGGAAAGCGGCTTTATTTTCCCGCTCAGTTTGAACGGGTTTGCGTGTCTGTCCTCCCCTTACGGTATGCGTACCAACCCTGTCACCGGTATCTATTGCCTACATAACGGTGTTGACTTTGCCGCAAGCATGGGTACCCCGATTTATGCCAGCAAGAGCGGTGTTGTAACAACCGCCTGTCTTGCCGGCGGCTGGGGCAACTATGTTGTTATCAACCATGGCGACGGATTTTCTACGCTATATGCTCACATGACGTACTTTATCGTCAGCGCCGGTGAATATGTGGAGCAGGGTGAGACCATCGGCTATGTCGGCTCTACCGGCAATTCCACCGGCCCGCACCTGCACTTTACGATATTTTATGACGGTACCTCCGTCAATCCCATGAATTATGTCAGAATTCCGTAAATCATTTAATACTAATTCTTAATAAAAACCTTTGGTTTTT
>JAEDKB010000139.1 GCA_016296045.1 Oscillospiraceae bacterium | reverse complement strand
TTCATGTCTGAAAGAGCAGACAGAAGCGAAAGAAGCTGCCCGTCATTTTCAATATCAAATCCGGTGCGCTGGCCGAGCACCTGATAGAAAAGTCCTTCGTTGAATTCCAATTCGCATACAACCGTTCCGCTGCCCAAATCAATGGAGTCAATGCGGAAGCCGCAGACCTGTTCCATGGAAGCAACGCGGGAGATTGCAGGCTCGGCCTCTGCCAGACGGGAAATGCTTTCTGCGTTTTTACGGAGAGAATCATAGAGCGCTGCTTTGAGCGGGTGCTCCAGCTCCAGCGCCTGCACCCACGCGGGAAGATAAACCTGCATTTCACGCATCGGAAATGCGTAGAGCACCTCGCGCAAAAGTGCAGTCAGTTCTTTTTCCTGCATCGCCTGACAGTCCACGCTCATGGCGCAGACATGGTAGGTGTCTGCAAGATAGTCACGCAGAGCAATCGCATCCGGCCCATTGGGCGCAACGGAATTCACCAGCACGATAAAGGGCTTTCCCGTCGCCTGCATATCACGGATGGCTCGTGCTTCCGCGTCCAGATAATCCGCACGCGGAATATCGGTGATGCTGCCGTCAGTCGTCACAACGATACCGATGCTGCAATGATCCTCCATGACCTTTTTCGTGCCCAGCTCAGCGGCATCTGTCATCGGAATTTCGTAGTCAAACCACGGCGTTGTGACCATACGCGGCTGACCGTCCTCCGTTGCGCCGATTGCTCCGTTGACCATATAGCCCACAGAGTCAATCATACGGATGGAAAGCGTAGCGGTTCCGTCCGGCGTGATCTGTACAGCCTCCTCCGGCACGAATTTTGGCTCGGCCGTCATGATGGTTCTGCCGGAGCCGCTCTGCGGAAGTTCATCCTTTGCCCGCTCGCGCTGATACAGATCGTCGATGTTCGGAATGACCAGCTCCTCCATGAGCCGCTTAATAAAGGTTGATTTTCCCGTCCGCACCGGCCCGACTACACCGATATAAATGTCGCCGCCTGTGCGTCTGGCTATGTCGGCGTAAAGATTACTCATAATGTTAAGCCTCCCCCACAGTCTCGTACTACATCGTATGCGTCTGCTCCGAGGGCTATTCCACAAAATCGGACGAGGACAGACGGGCTGCTTGCATTGTCTTGCCGAATGTGTTATACTATATATGTAAAAATATGCTTGGAGATGCAAATATGACCGAACTTGTCAATCAAACCAATCTCGCCGAATATGAGGCGTTTGTTGAGAGCCATCCGAAGGGACATTTCTCCCAAAGCTCTCTCTGGGCAAAGCAGAAGCCGGCATGGAGCTGGAAAGCGATCATCTGTCGGGACGAAAACGGAAAGATCAAGGGAAGCATTGCGTTTTTGATCCGAAAAATGCCGATTGTCCGAAAAAAGATGATGTACGCCTGCCGCGGGCCGGTCTGCGATCTGGATGACCGTGCAACCTTTGAGGAATTGATTTCTGCGGCGAAGGAGCTTGCCGGAGCGGAAAATGCCTATGTCATCAAAATAGATCCGGATGTTCCGTCGAGCAATACCGAGTTTGCCGCCATGCTGGAAAGCGTCGGCTTTCAGACGCGTGACACCGGAAAGAATTTTGAAGCAATTCAGCCCAAATACGTCTTCCGTCTGTACCTGAACGGCCGAAGCGAAGAGGAGGTTATGGCTTCCTTCCACCAGAAGTGGCGCTATAATATCCGCCTTGCAATCAAAAAGGGTGTGGAGGTTCGCATTTGCGGCAAGGAAATGGTGCCGGAATTTTCCCGCATCATGGTCACTACCGGTCTGCGCGATAATTTTGCGACCCGTCCGCCGGAGTACTTTGAGGCAATGCTTGACAATCTTGGCGACAAGTGCCGCCTGTATATGGCATTCTATGAAGGCAAGCCCATTGCCGGAACGCTTGCCATCCTCTACGGTGATAAGGTCTGGTATCTTTACGGTGCCAGCTCCAATGAATATCGCAATCTGATGCCCAACTACCTGCTCCAGTGGAGCATGATTCAATGGGCGATTGAAAATCACTGCCGTGTTTATGATTTCCGTGGCGTTTCGGGCGACATTTCCGAGGATAATCCCCACTACGGCCTGTACCGTTTCAAAAAAGGCTTTGGGGGCGAATTCACGGAATTTGTCGGAGAATATGACTACGTTCTGAAGAAGCTTTCCTATTTTATTGCGGAAAAGGGCGCCTTGGCGTATAAAGGCCTTGCTGCAAAGCTCTATATGATTAAAAACCGCAAGAAAAACTGAGACCTGACGGGGTGACGCAGATGACAACGTATGAGGTAAGCCGCGAGACACTGGAATACAATATCAAACAGCTAAAGGCGAAAGCAAACGGCGTCCCGATCTGGGCGGTCGTTAAGGGCGATGGCTATGGCCTCGGCGTTCTGCCGCTTGCGGAGGTATTGGCAGAGCAGAATATCCATCATTTCTGCGTGACAGAGCTTCGGGAAGCGGAAATTCTGCGCGACAACGGCTTTACGGAGGATCAGATTCTGATGCTCCGCTCCGTTGCAGACCGAAAGGAAATCAACCGCCTGCTGGATCTGAAAGTGATTTTGACAGTCGGTTCCGAACAGGTAGCTGCGCTGATCGACCAGATTGCGGCGGAGCGTGCGGATATTGCGCAGGTGCATCTGAAAATTGATACCGGAATGGGACGCTATGGCTTTTTGCCGGAGCAAACCGATCAGGTCATATCGCTGTACCGTGAAAAAAAGCATCTGGCAATCAGCGGCATCTTTACGCATTTTAACTGCGCGTTCAGTGACAACGAACTGACAAAGCAGGAATTCGCGGCATTTATGCGCGTTGTAGAGCAAATCCGCGCTGCGGGGCAGGAGACCGGAATTGTCCATTGCTGTAACTCTGCCGCCTTCCTGAAATTTCCGGAAATGCACTGCGATGCGGTGCGCCTTGGTTCTGCGATTCTCGGCAGAATCGCGTTTCGCACCAAGCTCCGTCCGGTAGGTTACGTCTCTACGGCAATCGAAGAGCTGCGTGTTCTGCCTAAGGGACATACAACGGGCTACAGTGCTCTGTGGAAAGCAAAAAAAGATACGCCGATTGCGATTCTTCCCGTGGGCTGGTACCACGGCTTTCATGTGAGCTGTGAGCCGGACATGACGCGGAAAAGAGATTGCCTTCGCGCCGCGCTTGGAAATATTAAGGCGATGCTCCGCCCAAAGCGTGTGACGGCTGAAATCAACGGAAAAGCCTGCCCGATTGTCGGCGCGATCGGAATGCTGCATTGTGCGGTGGATGTCAGCGGCATCGCCTGTAAGCGTGGCGATCGTGCAATTTTGCAGATGAATCCTCTGCACGTCAAGGGAATCAAAGTGGTTTTTCGTAAATAGCATGATAAGTGCAAGACAGCCTGCTGAAGAATTTCTCATCAGCAGGCTGTCTTGCTATGTATTTGTCATTATGTTCCGAAATAACTGAAATGCATATAGTCGCGGTAACCGCTGTTCCAGTAGGCGCCCTGCTTAAAGCCGTATCGGGCAAAGATTTTCGCAACCTCACCGTCAAGCGGAATAGAGTAGGGATCGGTACCAGGCAGCCAATGATCGCCGACAATCGCATTGCCGCTGGGATCGCAATAATAATTCTCGTTGGGATTGATGTCGATTGCGCAGCCGATGGTGTGTTCGGATTTTCCGCCCTGTGAATAACCGCCCAGCGCATGAATCGGAAATTTTTCCTGCCCGTTATAGATGTCTTCAAAAATGCAGGCTACGGTCGCGGCTAAATTTTTGTGGACTTTCAGCGTCATTCTGTTTGTGTATTTTGTCCCGTTTGAACCGATATCCCAGACGCGGACGGTAATCGAAACCATATCTGCGGCTGCGGCAGCGTAATCAAATGCTCCGTCAGAGGTGGTATAGACGAGCCGAGGATCGTCAACAACTCGCCCGAATACGCGAATGCATTTTTCGTTGTAGGTTTCATTGGCACTGGCAAGATTTGCGTTGCAGGTAAAACGGCAGGTGGCAAATTTTCCGTTTGAGGCGTAGACGGACACATCCGCTGTGCCGATACCGACGCAGGTAACCACACCGGTATCGCTGACGGTAACGACCTGTTCATTAGAGGTACGCCAGACCAGACGGGCACCGCTGGCTTGTGAAGGCGTGATCTTTGCTGTCAGCGTGCAGGTTGCCCCGGGAAGCAGTGAAACATCTGATTGATTCAGTTCAAGCTGCTCGACAGAAGCCTGCTGAGCATCAGAGAAAACCAGAGACTGATAAAGACGGCAGAACACGGTAGCACATTCTGCGCGTGTCAGGGTTTTCTGAGGCTGGAAATAGATCCGTCCGTCAGCACCTTCGCTGCCGTTCATCAGACCAAGCACACGAAGCAAATCGACCGATTCAAGCGCCCAGGAGGAGATGCTTCCTTCGTCAGCGAAGGACCGCGGAATCACCGAATCACTGTCGGGAATCACGCCGTGCCCCAGCCTCTGTAAATAGAACGCGACCATTTTTGCCATCTGCTCTCGCGTAATGGATTCCTCGGGAGAAAAGGTTTTTCCTCCGGTGCCGTTTACAATCCCGTTGCAGACAGCCCAGCAAATATAGGGTGCATAGTAGGAATCAGAGGAAACGTCCTGAAAGATTTTCGGCATGGCGGAAGAAGACCAGTAGTCCTTGTCTACATTCTGCAAACGACCGAGAACGGTAACAAACATTCCGCGGGTCATGGATTCATCCGGAGAGAAAGTTGTCGCGCCGGTACCGCCGAACAGGCCGAGCGAAACAACCTGCTCTATGTAGTCCGTTGCCCAGTGGCCGTTGAGATCCGTAAACTGTGACGCACGCACAGTCGGTATTGCCGCAAGCAGCATAACAGCCGCAAGCAGTAGTGAAATCAAACGATTCTTCATAAAAATAAATCCTTTATTGTCGAAATTTGATAACATTATCATAGCGGTTTTTCGACAAAAATGCAAGTGACGATAATTTCCTGCGAAAGTAACTATATATAAAAGCGAAAAAAACCTCAAAAAAAGTGAAAAAACGGCTTGACAAGGGGAGGTGGTCGTGGTATTATATCAAAGCTGTCGCGC
>JAEDKB010000138.1 GCA_016296045.1 Oscillospiraceae bacterium | reverse complement strand
CATCCTCTACCGCTCCGAGAATACGCCCGATGTAAGCGGCGAATCCAATCCGTTTGCGGATGTTCCGGACGGTCAGTGGTATACCGATGCCGTCATCTGGGCGGCGAAGGAGGGAATCGTCAACGGCACAAGCAAAACTACCTTTGCGCCGAATGACAGCATTACCCGCGAACAAATCGCGACGATTCTCTGCCGCTATGCAGGATCACCGAAAGTCAGCGGAGATTTTGCTTCCTTCTCCGATGCTTCCAGCGTCAGTGCATACGCATATGACGCGATGCGCTGGGCAGTCCAAAGCGGCATTATCAACGGCACAGACGGAAAACTGGCTCCGCAGGACAACGCCACCAGAGCGCAGATCGCAACCATTCTCATGCGCTTTTGCACACAGAATCCTGTGGTAACTCTTGAAGGGTCTGCCCTGTACCGCATTGTGAAAGAGGATCGTTCATGGAAAAACAGTAACGGCGATATTCTGGTGAGTAACTGCTATGACCGAGTGATCCTTAAAAATGCCTCTCATGGCGAGAGTATCAACGCCTTGATTAAGGCAGATATGGAGCAATTTTTTGATAATGACATCAGAGATCTTTTTCAGAACGCGCAGGAGATAGAATCACTTTTTGATAGTTGGGGTCTGGACTACGGCAGTTTCTTTTATAATGCAGGCGCGACTGTAACTCACAACGAAGATGACATTTTCAGTATCTGCATCGCTACCGAGTGGTATATGGGCGGCGTGTTCAATGCAGACCGCTATGGACTGACCTTTGATCTGCGCACCGGCGAGAGAGTGACCATTCCTCAACTTGTGGAAATGGACAAAGCAGCTCTGAAAGAAAAGTTGGATGCTATTGTCATGTACTATCTATACGATAAGTACGGCGGCAGCTTTTTGAATGACCCGCGGGAGGTTTTGGAGAAGCTCACGCCTGAGGACTATCTGTTCTATGTGGAGGAGGGAGAGATCATTCTCTGCTTCCCCACCTATACCTTTGGTCCCGGCGCGGCGGGTTGTGAGATCATTTCTACAGGAATCATGCTGGGAAACCGATAAAGATTTCACGGATAAAGTCTTAAGCACAGATCGCGACGATTCTCTACCGTTATTTGAGATAAAAAGTTAGAAAACCGGCACGATTCCGTGCATGAACCGGGAGGAACGATATGGTACGCACAGATCGTTTTATAACAATGGAAACATACAAACAACCGGAGATTCAACCGGACAGTCCGGTTTATATCCATTGCAGCCGTCGGTGCATGGAGCAGTCTACCGGTGCAATGTTCCTTCAGGTGCGTCTGGTCAACCGTACGAATGAGCCGATTCAAACAGTGGTCTTACAGATTGAAGGCTTGAGTGAATACGGCGTTGTGCTGTATACCATGCGCGATGTGATCCTTGCCGAGTGTAATGCACGGCCGCATACGGCTTTTGGTGAGAATAAGATTCTCGCGTTGGAGCATACGCCGGTGCACCGCGTCCGCATTACGGTGGAAAAAGTTGCCTACGAGGATGGAATAATTTGGCGCAGGCAGAGCGGACAAAAGCTGCTATCGGCGCAGAAGGAAGGCTGGAATGCCTGCCGGTGCGGTATGCGGAATCCGCCGGAAGCAACCTTCTGCGAGCTGTGCGGCAGAGCACTCAGAGAAGATGTGCTTTCTGAGGCGCCCGTTTCGCTGCCATCGGTGGAGGATTTTCCGGAAATTCAGGTTCCCTATATAGAGCTGGAGCCACCTGAGGAGTACACAGGAACGGAACGTCCCGAACCGATTGTCAGAAAATTTTATGCGGCGGAAGATGCCCTGCCGGAGGAGCCGGAGGAAGAGGAGCACGGAGCGCCCGGATGGTTGGTTGTTCTGCTTTGCGTTTTCGGTATCATCGCATTGGTTGCGGTGGTTGGATTTCTTGCGTACATTTTTATGCAGTATTTGGGGAAAATATAACTGTTATCTGTCTTTTTGAGGAAAAAAGATTGTGATTTTTGATGTAAAACTGTTTACAAATACTTTTTTTCGTGGTATACTGTTTCCAATAAATAGATAATGATTCGCTTGGGAAAATCCCGAAATTCTATTGTTTGACCGAAAAAGATTAACATATTCATGATGGAAGCTCCTCAGTTTGAAAAGAAAGTAGGGAAACGCAATGCCGCAATTTGTACAAACAGAACAGCAAAAGGAATTGATTGCATCCCTGATTCAGGATCTGCCTGCATACCGTAAAAAAATGCGGATGTCGCAGGCTGAACTCGGAGATGCCGTGGGTAAGAGCCGCCAAAAGATCTCGGAAATGGAGCGTGGGACAGCACCGCTTGGCTGGGATACCTACCTTGCCATTCTTCTGGTTCTTGGAGCGCATGGCGTTTTAGAGCCCAGAGGACGGGATGCAGAGCGTCTGGCAGCAACCAGCAAGCTGATTGGCGGACGGATTCGCCTGTAAAAAACGAAAAAGCAATGGCGAAGCACTGAAAAACAGGGTTTTCTTCAGGAATGCTGTTGCTTCAAAATGACAAACAAGCAGCCGCACCGGAACTGTGGATTTTTACAGTTCCGGTGCGGCTGCTTGTGATAGCTTGAACCCGTAATGCCAAACGGAAGATGCGACCGGTGATGGCAAATGCTTAAATAAAAAAACTATATCAGCGTGAAATCAGGGCTGCAGCGCCTTTTTCATTTCAGAAATAGCATTCTCTAATCCCTCAATTACCAAATTTGAATAATTCAAAATAAACTGGTGCTGATCTTTTGTTTCCCGATCCATGTAATAGTCGGTAACGGCCTTGATCCGAATCTTCGATTTCAGAAGATTCTCTTTTACCTGTTTGTCCGATAATTCGGTATTCAGAACAAGAATAAAGTGCAGGCCGGAATCATTTTCTATGATGCGGCATTCATTTTCCGAAAAGCTCTGCCTTAGAATTTCCAGAACTTTTGCTCTTTTTCTTCCGTAATGAAGCCTCATGCGGTTGATATGCTTTTCAAAATATCCCTGACGGATAAAGGCAGCCAGCGTATACTGCTCAAAGGTAGATACCGTACAGGAATAAAATGAAAGCTTCTCATAGAACGCATTTGCCAACTGCTCCGGAAGAACCATATAGCTGATTCGTATGGTGGAGGTCAGGGACTTTGAGAAAGTATTCATATAGATTACTTTTCCGCACGCGTCTAAGCTTTGCAGAGGTGGGATCGGCCGTCCGTTGATCCGGAATTCACTGTCGTAGTCGTCTTCGATAATATATCTTCCGTCCTTCTCATTTGCCCACGACAGAAGCTCATAACGTCGGCTGACGGGCATTGTGATTCCGGTCGGAAAGTGGTGCGTAGGGCTGATATGGGCGATTTGCGCCTGTGTATTTCGGAGCATTTCCACAATAATGCCCTGATGATCCATTCCGGCAAGCTTACATTCAACATCATAGCTTTCATAGATCTGCTTCAGCTTGCTGTATCCCGGATTCTCAATGCAATAGATTTTATCCTTGCCGAGCAGCTTGATCAAAAGACCGTACAGATACTCGGTTCCTGCGCCGATAATGATCTGATTCGGGTCCACCCTCATACCGCGGAAGGATGAAAGATGATCCGCAATGGCCAGCCTGAGCTCCTTTACGCCTCCGCAGGGGGAGGGCTCAAGCAATTTCTTCTCTTGAAGAGAGAGCGTCTCGCGCATCAGCTTTGCCCAGACCGAGAAGGGGAAATTTGAGATTTCCGTCCTGTTGGAGGAAAAATCAAAAGCAAAATCTTCTTCCTGTTCAGGCGCTTTGATATCAAGAGATATCGGGATCGGAACCTTGACCTTCCTGATGTCTGCAATATCTGCAACATAGTATCCCTTCTTAGGGATTGCATACATATATCCCTCGGAGATCAACTGGTCATACGCATTTTCGACCGTAATGGTACTAACGCCGAGGTTTTTGGCTAAAGCTCGCTTTGAGGGCATCTTCCGGTTGATTTCCAGAATTCCCCTGCAAATATCCGCTTTTATGTATTCATACAGACACTTGTACAGGGAGTTGGTTGCTCCGGTTAAATCATAGGTAAGCATAATCCGTTCCTCTTATCATCTGGCATTTTTTTCTTTGTCATATTGGGTGTTTCCTTGATGCCAGTATAGTTATACAATGGTGGCAATACAAAGTCAAGGAGGTTTCGACAATATGTCAGAAGAAAGATATGCTTTAAATAAAGGCTTGGCACAAATGCTGAAGGGCGGCGTGATTATGGATGTCACAACACCGGAACAGGCAGTGATAGCGGAGCAGGCCGGTGCTTGCGCTGTTATGGCGCTGGAAAGAATTCCGGCAGATATCCGTGCTGCCGGCGGTGTTTCAAGAATGAGCGACCCAAAGATGATTAAGGGCATTCAGGAGGCGGTTTCCATTCCCGTCATGGCAAAATGCCGCATCGGTCATTTTGTGGAGGCACAGATTCTGGAAGCGATTGAAATTGATTATATCGATGAATCCGAGGTTTTATCTCCGGCGGATGATGTCTATCATATCAATAAAAGAGATTTCCATGTACCGTTTGTCTGCGGAGCCAGAGATCTCGGTGAAGCATTGCGCCGAATCAATGAAGGCGCTGCCATGATCCGAACCAAAGGGGAGCCCGGCACCGGCGATATCATTCAGGCGGTTCGCCATATGAGAAGGATGAATTCTGAAATCGCCAGAATTTCTTCGATGAGAGAGGACGAGCTTTTCGAAGCCGCCAAAACGCTTCAGGTTCCCTATGAGCTGGTTCAATACGTTCATGAGCAGAAGAGGCTTCCGGTGGTAAACTTTGCTGCAGGCGGCGTCGCAACCCCCGCAGATGCGGCCTTGATGATGCAGCTCGGCGCGGAAGGCGTTTTCGTCGGTTCCGGTATCTTTAAATCGGGAGATCCGAAAAAAAGAGCAAGCGCAATCGTAAAAGCCGTGACAAACTATCAAGACGCCAAGCTGATCGCCCAACTGTCGGAAGATCTCGGAGAAGCCATGGTTGGTATCAATGAGAATGAAATCAAGATTATTATGGAAGAACGGGGCCAATAAGACATGAAAATCGGAATTCTGGCGGTTCAGGGAGCGTTTGCCGAACACGAAAAAATGCTG
>JAEDKB010000003.1 GCA_016296045.1 Oscillospiraceae bacterium | reverse complement strand
ATGCCGCGCAGTATGTGGAGGCCGTGCAGTCCAGACAGGGACTGTATATTGCCTGTCCGGAGGAGATCGCGTGGCAGCAGGGCTTTATCTCGGATGAGCAGCTTCTTACAATCGGCAATGAGCTGAAAATGACGGAATACGGTCAGTATCTATTGGATTTGGTTAAAACATATGATGAAGAAGCTTGAACGCATTCTCCCAACGGTGCAGAAGCCTGCGCGGTATGTCGGTGGAGAATACAATCAAATCATAAAAAATAAAAATGAGATTGATATCCGGGTGGCGTTTTGCTTCCCGGATACCTATGAAATCGGCATGTCCAATCTTGGCATGCGGATTTTATATGCAGTCATGAACCGCATGAACGGCGTATGGTGTGAGCGTGTATTTGCGCCCTGGGGCGATATGGAAGAAGCCATGCGAAAAAATGACCTTCCGCTTTATGCGCTCGAAAGCGGAGATGCGCTGACGGAATTTGATATGCTCGCTTTTACCATCGGCTATGAGATGAGCTATACCAACATTCTGAATATGCTTCAGCTTGGCAATATACCGCTGCGTACACAGGAGCGTAAGGGCTTAAAGCATATGGTTTTTGCAGGCGGAGCGTGTGCCTATAATCCGGAACCATTGGCAGACTTCGTGGACTTTTTCTGTATCGGCGAGGGAGAAGAGATCACGCCGGAGGTGCTGGAGCTATATCGTACAGCCAAAAGGGAGGACTGGAGCAAAGACCGGTTCTTATTGGAAGTCAGCAAGCTCGATGGCATTTATGTGCCGTCTTTTTATGAGCATCATTATTATGAAAACGGCACATTGAAGTCGATCACGCCCAAAAACGGAGCGCCGATGAAGGTGACAAAACGGATCGTTCAGAATCTGGACGATGCGCTGTACCCAACGGATATTATCATCCCGAATACGGAGATCGTCCATGACCGCTCCAATTTGGAGGTCATGCGCGGGTGTATTCGCGGCTGCCGCTTCTGTCAGGCCGGGTTTACCTACCGGCCTGTCCGTCCGCGCTCTGCGGAACTGCTGCTTAAACAGGCAGTAGAGTCCCTTGAGAACTCCGGCTGCCATGAGATCACGCTTTCCAGCTTGTCTACTTCCGACTATCGCTGCTTGCCGGAACTGGCGGAAAAAATGCAGGATTATTGCACACCGCGAAAGATCAATCTGTCGCTCCCGTCCCTGCGTGCCGATAATTTTTCCCGCGAATTGATGCTGCGGCTTCAAAAGGTTCGCAAAAGCGGACTGACCTTTGCGCCGGAAGCGGGAACACAGCGCCTGCGGGATGCGATCAACAAAAATGTGACGGAAGAAGAAATTCTTGAAACCTGTGCAATCGCTTTTGAGGGCGGCTGGAACAACGTCAAGCTCTATTTTATGCTGGGTCTTCCGACAGAGACGGACGAGGATGTTCTTGGAATCGCGGAGCTGGTTTATAAGATTCTGAAAACGTGGAGAGAGCACGCATCCAACAAAAAACGGGGTGTTCGAATCCATGTGGCTACCGCGTATTTTGTTCCGAAGCCTTTTACACCGTTCCAATGGGAAAAGCAGATTTCGCCGGAGGAATATATCCGCAGACAGAGACTTCTGAAGGAGCATATGCCGTCTAAGAGCATTGAATATAACTGGCACGCGGCGGATCTGAGCCGTTTGGAAGCCGTTTTGGCACGCGGCGACCGCAGATTGTGCAAAGTTTTGGAAGAAGCGGTCAAACGCGGCGCAAAGCTCGACGGATGGGATGAGTATTTCTCCTATCAGATTTGGCTGGACAGCTTTGCTGCCTGCGGCATCGATCCGGACTTTTATACAACACGCGGATATGACGCCGAAGAGCTGCTTCCGTGGGAAGTGATCTCGGACGGGGTCAGCACCGCTTTTTTGAAAAAAGAACGGGAACGCGCCTATCGCAGCGAGACAACGCCCGATTGCCGAAGCAAATGCAGCGGGTGCGGTGCAAATTGCCTGCTGGAAGGGGGCAAATGCGATGCGTAGAATGCTTTTTGAAAAGACCGGAAAAGCCATTTGGATGTCGCATTTGGATACCATGCGGCTGATGCAGCGTGCTTTCCGCAGAGCAGGTGTTGTGCTGCACCATTCTCAGGGCTTTACGCCCCATGCCTATGTTTCAATGCTTCTTCCGCTGAGCGTAGGCACGGAAAGCGTCTGTGAGATCATGGAATATGAGCTGGATTCGGACCTTACGATCAGGGCGGAGGATATGAATGCAGTGCTTCCGGAGGGCGTTCGCATACGGGAAGTCTATCAGAGCGACCGAAAGGCGAAGTATCTGACGTTTTTGGATGTTGAATTGACCTTGGAATATGATGCCGGAGTTTTGCCGGATGCAGCCGAAAAAATCAATGGGCTGTTCCACGGATCGAATCTGATCGTGGAAAAACGAACCAAGCGCGGCATGGAGGAGACAGATATCCTCCCGATGATTCATCGCCTTTCTGTAGCGGAACAGAATCATCTGCTAAAACTCAATGCGCGCATCAGCGCGCAGAATCCCGCTCTGAATCCCTCGCTCCTGACCGCTGCGATAGAGCGGTATCTGCCGCAGTACCGTCCGGATTTCGTTCGATATCGCAGAGTTGAGGTTTATGACGAAAACGGTGAGATTTTTCGCTGAGGGAGGACAAAGAATGCCGAATTGCGAGGATTGCTGGAATTATTACTACGACGCGGAAGAGGATGTATACGAATGCTCCAAGGATATCGACGAGGATGAATGGTATCGCATTCAAACTTATCACAAGGGAGAATGTCCGTATTTTCGTCAGGCGGATGACTATTATCTGCCGCGCCATCAATAAACAATCGCCCTCGGAGCAGAACTCCGGGGGCGATTTGCGTTACAGAGAAAAATCAAAATCATCCATTTTAGAAAAATCCTTCGGTTTCATCCGAGTGGGAACGCGCTTGAGCGGATCGTATTTAAATCTCCAGCAATGATGACAGGAAGGAACGATCCCTTTTTTGGCGCAAAGATAGGTCGAGTCATCAATCTTGCCTGCATGGGTGCAGTAGGAGCAGAATTTATCAATGTTCTTTCGGAACAGCATTTTTTTCACCTCATACCTGATTATACAGTATGACGGCGAAGATTTCCACTATATTTTTTGCGGAAATAGGGGAAAATGATACAAATTAAGGCGAAAAATGCTGAAATTGAAATGTAAAGAGGTGTCGGATTTAAGTACGAAAGAGCGAACAGAGCCGATAAGAAGCCTTGCATCAGCTTTGCAGAGTAATATCCGCGTACCGTCAGTCCTGCTTTGACCCAGAGATTTTTTGCCTGCATATGTACACACAGACCGCCCCAGCTCATGATAAATGCGGCCGCGGCAAAGGAGGAGGCGCTGTCGGAAAGATGCAAAATGCCGGTTGTCAGCTCCAGCGTGCCGAGGAGCAGCGCTTCAACGATCTCCGGAAGCGAGGATAATCTCAAAAGACGAAGATAGGTTGAAATCAATGAAAACGCTACGATCATGCCGCAGAGCTGCAGCAAAACAGTACAGGTGTCCCCAATGCTCGATAAAATCAATTCCGAAAACGGAACGTTCTTTTGCTGAATGCGACGAATCTGTGCGTGCGTTTTTGGCTCCGCATTGAACATTCCGCATAAAACAGAAGAGAAAATATGGCACAGATATAGAACGATTCCGGCGGTTGTGCTGTGAAAAATGACGCCTCCGACAATGCCGATAAAAAATCCGGGACCGGAATTGTTGCAAAAGCGTAGCGCACGTTCCGCGTCTTGCTTGGAAATAGTTCCGGATTCATACAGATGGACAACGGCAGACGCGCCGACGGGATAACTGCCCAGGAAGCTGATGACAAACGCCGTAAAACACGGTCCGCTGACACCGAAGCAGTGCTCCATCAGTCGGCTCATCCAATTTGCGGTACGCTTGGGAAGAATGCCGATGAGGATTCTTGAGAGCACCAGAAAGGGAAACAGTGCGGGTATGACCGTTGTGCCGCACAGCAGCAAACCGGAGCGTACCGCGTGTGAGGCGGTATCGGGAAACAATAGCAGCGCGAACATGGCCAGAATCAGACACAGAATATATACAAAGCGTCGTTTCAAATTGAATCACCCGCTTGAATATATGCAGGAGGAGGAAAAAATGTGCTTCGATTGCATAGAATGATTTCAGGCAGGTGAATATCTTGAAGAAAAATTTTACGGATACCGTAAGCGAAAAAATATCCGTTCCGCAGGAAACCTTGTCGCAAATTCCATTGGTGCAGCTTCGGGGAAAGCGTTCGGTCTGTATTGAAAATCATTGCGGAATCATGGAATACACGGACAGCCTTGTCAAAGTAGCGGTAAAGCGCGGAAATGTTGCCGTGATCGGCTGCCGTTTGGAAATTGCAAGAATGACGAAACGGATTGTGGAGATTCGCGGAAGCATTCAGCGGTTGGAATTGGAGTAAAGCGCATGAATCGATTGATTTCATTTCTTTTCGGGTCATGCGATATTACCGTTTCCGGGGCTGCGCCGGAACGATGCATCAATGCATTAGCGGAAGAAAAAATTGCGTTTTGGAAGATTCGGTTTATTGATGAAATGCACTATTCTTTTTCCGTGCTGTCCAGAGACAGAAAAAAGGTAGACGAAGTTGCTGTTAAGAATTTTTGTACCGTCGAGCAGTGCTGCCAGACAGGGGTGCCGCTTCTTCTAAAAAAACTATTATTGAGACCTGTGCTTCTTGTCTCCATGCTTCTGGCGCTGGTTCTGAGCTTCTTTCTGCAATCTTTTGTCTGGGTTATTGAGGTGGAAGGAAACGAAACCGTACCGACGGATGTAATTGTCAGAGAGCTTGAAAATCAAGACATCAAATTCGGCGCGTGGGCTGCATCAATCAATTCTCAAGCGACAAAAAACAGAATGCTCAACGCGGTTCCGTCGCTTTCGTGGCTGGCCGTCAACCGTTCCGGAGGGAAATTGACCGTTTTGGTAACGGAACGGGAGAGCGGCCTTTCTAAAGAAGAAACGTATGAAACCGCCAATATCGTTGCCGCGAAGGATGGCGTAATTACGGATTATTCAATCTCCGAGGGCATGAAGCTCTGTTCTCGCGGTGATACTGTAAAAGAGGGGCAAATTCTTGTATCGGGCTATGAAGATTACGGATTGTTTATCCGAAATGTCTGCGCGGAAGCAGAAATATACGCGAAAACATGGTATAACGGCACGGTAGTCACGCCTGCCGTAAAGATGCAGAAGGTCTATACAGGCAATACGACAAAACAGATTTCGCTGATTTTGGGAAGAAAGAGAATAAAATTATTCGGAAACAGTAGCATTTCTGACTGCACTTGTGATAAAATGATTGTTACGAAACGATTGTCGCTTCCCGGATATACATTTCCGGCGGCAATCGAGACGGTGGTGATTCGGGAGTATACGCTGAAGGCCGTGCCGGTTATGCCGCAGGAGGCGCAGGAAAAGCTGCGTGAGGCATGGAAACGGCAAACAATTTCTTCCATGATCGCCGGAAAGATTGAGAATACGGCAGAACATTTTGCCGCAAATCATAACCTGTACATTTTGCAGGCGCAAAGCACCTGCACCGAAATGATCGCAAAACCGGCTCCGTTGACCGAGCCGGACAAAGGAGAAACAAATGAGTGAACGTATCATCAATGCAGAACGCATTGAGCAGATTATCAATGTGTTCGGTTCGTTTGACGAGAATATCAAGCGGATCGAACAGACCTACAATATAAAAATTACAAACCGCGGTACGGAATTAAAGGTCAGCGGCGGCGAAGAAGAAGTTGACAAGGGCGCCCGTGCGATTGAAGGGCTTCTGACACTTGCTGCCAAGGGAGAGCCGATCGACGAACAAAAGGTGCGCTATCTGATTGATCTTGTTTCCTCCGGAAACGATGATAAAATCGGTGAGATGGCAAAGGATGTTGTCTGCATTACCGCGAAAGGCAAACCGATCAAAGCCAAAACAATCGGTCAGCAGCGCTATATGAAGGCAATCAAGAAAAATACCATTACCATCGGTGTCGGCCCCGCAGGTACCGGAAAAACATATCTTGCAGTTGCGGCGGCGGTCGCCGCGTTTCGTGAAAAGACGGTCAACCGCATCATCCTCACGCGTCCGGCGGTTGAGGCAGGGGAACGGCTTGGATTTTTGCCCGGTGATTTGCAGAATAAAGTAGACCCGTATCTGCGGCCGCTCTATGACGCACTTTATGATATGCTTGGCGCTGAAACCTATCAGAAATATCTGGAACGCGGCAATATTGAGGTTGCTCCGCTTGCCTATATGCGTGGCAGGACGCTTGACGACAGCTTTATTATTCTGGACGAGGCGCAGAATACGACCCGTGAGCAAATGAAAATGTTTCTGACCCGTCTGGGCTTTGGCTCGAAGATTGTAATTACCGGCGATATTACGCAGATCGACCTGCCGACGGATAAAACCAGCGGCTTGAAGGACGCGGTGCGGATTCTGGAAAATATTCCCGATATCGCAATTTGCAGATTAACCGCGAGCGACGTTGTCCGTCATGCGCTCGTACAGCAGATCATTGCGGCCTATGAGAGCGGAGAAAAGAAAGCGCTGCCGTCACAGAAAAAGGTATACAGAAAGAAGTAACATCATGAAGCATCGAATTATTGTTCGTTATAGTAATAAAAAAGATATGAATCCGGCGCTGACCATTCACCTGAATCGTTGCATTACCGCCGCATTGGAGGCGCAGGGCGTTCACGTCCCGTGTGAGATCAATGTGCTTGTGACGGATGACGACGGCATTCATGCCATCAACCTTGCAACGCGGAAGGTTGACAGCGCAACGGATGTTTTGTCTTTTCCGATGTTCCAGTTTGTTCCGGGAAGTTTTCCGGAGGATGTTTCCGATATGCTTGACCCTCAGACCGGACTGCTTCCGCTGGGTGATATGGCGATCTCCTTGGAGCGGGCAAAGGACCAGGCACACCGCTTCTGCAATACCCTCAAGCGCGAGATCGGCTATCTGACGATTCATTCCGTTTTACATTTGCTTGGCTATGACCATCTGGATGAGGGGGAAATGAAGCGCCAAATGCGTATCCGCGAGGAGATCATTGCCGCACAGCTTGGAATTACAAGAGGATAAAACAACTATAGGAGAAACAGCATGAGTACAAAATCCGTAATGGTTACCATCGCCGGCAGACCAAACGTCGGCAAATCCACATTGATTAACCGTTTGGTCGGTGAGAAGATCGCCATCGTTTCCAATAAACCGCAGACGACCAGAAACCGCATCTGCGGTGTGCTGACGAGAGGGGATACCCAGCTTGTCTTTATCGATACGCCCGGCTTTCATAAACCGCGCACAAAACTGGGCGATTATATGGTCGATGTTGTCCGGGACTCGGTTGCCGATGTGGATTTGATCCTGCTTCTAATCGAGCCGATTGACAATATCGGGCCGCAGGAAGAGGCACTCATCGAGCAGATCAAGGCAAGCGGCGCGCCTGCCATTCTTGTAATCAATAAAATCGATACCGTGCAGGATAAGGAAAAGCTTTTATCCGTGATTGCAACCTATTCCGAACGCTTCCGTTTTGATGCGGTCATGCCGATTTCCGCAAGATATAAGGACGGTGTAAAGGAGCTTCTGGACGAGTGCGACAAGTATGCATCGGACAGCCCCTTTTTCTTCCCGGAGGATATGACCTCCGATCAGCCGGAGCGGCAGGTCATTGCCGAGATTATCCGCGAAAAGCTCCTGTGGAATCTGGAACGGGAGATTCCGCACGGTACGGCGGTGGAAATCACCAAGTTTTCGGAGCGAGATAACGGCGTGATCGATGTGGATGCGACGATTTATTGCGAAAAAGCGAGCCATAAAGGCATTATCATCGGCAAGAACGGCGCGATGCTGAAAAAGATCAGCTCCGCCGCCCGTGAGGACTGCGAACGCTTTATGGGAACAAAGGTTTTCCTGCAAACATGGGTCAAGGTGAAGGAAAACTGGCGCGACAGCGATTTTTTAATCAAAAACTTCGGATATCAATAAAGAGATTGCTGCCCGTTGTGTCAACCAGCACTTGCCACGGATAGCTTTTTGACAGCGGGAAACCCTAATCATAGAAAATGAAAGGGGATTATCCTATGGACGCTGCATTTTTCTGGGATTTATTCATGGAAACCGGCGCACCGGAGGCATATCTGATCTATCAGCACGAACGTAAAAAGCATTGATCTCAGGGCAGATGCCAATCTGCCCGTTACATACATTATCGGAGAAACCATGTACGAAAAAACAGAGGGAATTGTCCTTAGAGCAACTGAATATAAGGACTCCGACAAGCTGCTCACGGTTCTCACACGCGATTTCGGGAAAGTGACGTTTAAGGCAAGAGGCGTGAAAAGCGGCAGAAGCAAGATCAAGGCTGCTTGCCAGCTTTTTGCGTTTTCGGAGTTTACCGTTTCTGAATATCAGGGCAGATATGTGATTACCGAGGCCGTATCCAAGGAGCTTTATCCGGAGCTTCAAAACGATTTGGAGCTTCTTTCGCTTGCGTCCTATTTTGTTCAGGTGACGGATACCGTTGCGCAGGAGGGCGATCCGCTGCCGGAGCTTTTATCTCTGCTGCTGAATTCCCTCTATGCCTTATCCAGACTTCATAAGCCGCAGTTGCTCGTCAAAGCCGTATTTGAGCTGCGCGTTGCCTGTATTGCAGGTTTTTTGCCCGATCTTCGCGGCTGCGTCGTATGCGGGAACGAAGAAGCAGACCGCTTTAATATCACACAGGGCGCTTTGCAGTGCAGTGCGTGCTCTTATGAGGGCGCGGAGGGCATACGAATGCCGGTATCCGCCGGAACCAGAACCGCTATGCGGTATATTTCACAGGCCGATTCCAAGCATTTGTTTTCATTTAATCTTTCAGACGCGTCTTTGACAGAACTGAACAATGTAACGGAAGGCTATCTGACGATGCGCTTGGAGCGCGGTTTCTCCACGCTGGACTTTTACAAATCCCTATTTATATGAGGATCATAACATGACAGAATTATATGAAAAATCACTCAGTAAGCTGGAGCTTAGCGCGGTTTTGGAACAACTGGCGGATTGTGCTCACAGCGAAAACGCAAAAGAAAAATGCAGGAAGCTGCTTCCGCTCGATGACGCTGAGGAAATTACGCTTCTGCAAGGGCAGACAAGCGCTGCCTGCAAATTGATTTCCCTGAAAGGCTCTCCGTCGTTCCATGGATTAAAGGAAATCGCACCCTCACTGGAGCGTGCCGATCGCGGCGGCTGCCTGACGCCTGTAGAGCTGCTTCGGATTGCGGGCGTTTTGAAATGCATCCGCAATGCGAAGGCATATTATAACGGAGATTACACACAGACGGTTTTGGACGTTTATTTCCAGGAGCTTTCGCCCAACCGCTACTTAGAAGAAAAAATTACGAATTCCATTATTTCCGAGGAAGAAATCGCGGACGCGGCGAGCAGCGAACTGGCGGATATTCGCCGCCATATGCGGATTCAGAGCGCGAAGGTCAAAGAATCGCTGCAAAAGATCATCAACTCTCCGAATTACGCAAAGTACCTGCGCGATCCGATTATTACGATGCGCGGAGACCGATATGTTGTTCCGGTGAAAAGTGAATATAAAGGTGAGATTCCGGGCTTGGTGCATGATGTTTCTTCTTCGGGCGGCACATTCTTCATTGAGCCGATGTCGGCGGTGAACGCAAATAATGCGCTTCGTGAACTGCTGCTTCAGGAGCGTAAGGAGATCGAGCGGATTCTTGCGGAGCTGTCTGCGGAGGCGGCCTCCTTCCGTGAAAACATCTGTTCCAGCTTTGATATACTGGTCATGCTGGACGTGATTTTCGCAAAAGCAAAGCTTTCTCTGCGGATGGACGGCATGGAGCCGGAGATTCGAACCAACGGAACCATTGAGCTCATTCGGGCAAGGCATCCGCTGATTGAAAAAAAGAGTGTCGTTCCGATCTCTGTCCGTCTCGGAACGGATTTTGATACGCTCATTATCACAGGCCCGAACACCGGCGGCAAAACGGTTACTTTGAAAACGATCGGCCTTCTGACCTTAATGGGAGAATGCGGACTGCATATTCCGGCGGATTACGGCAGCGCGATTTCTGTTTTCAAAAGTGTGCTTGCCGATATCGGCGACGAGCAGTCGATTGAACAGTCGCTTTCGACGTTTTCGGCACATATGAAAAACATTGTTGAGATTGTCGGTTGCTGCGATGATGAAACGCTGGTACTCTTCGACGAGCTGGGCGCAGGTACCGATCCTGCCGAGGGAGCCGCGCTTGCAACTGCGCTGATCGAATTTTGCCGGCAATGCGGCAGCCGTGTTGCCGCAACAACGCATTATGCTGAGCTAAAGCTGTTTGCCATGCGGACGGAGGGGGTCATGAACGCCTCCTGTGAATTCGACGTGGAAACACTTCGACCGACCTACCGTCTGCTGATCGGCATTCCGGGAAAGTCCAATGCCTTTGCGATTGCAAAACGTCTCGGCTTATCGGATACGATTGTAGACAAGGCGAAGAGCCTTGTAAATGAAAATGATAAGAATTTTGAGGACGTGTTGACGCAGTTGGAGCAACAGCGTCAACAGATGGAAACTGCAAAGCTGGAAGCGGAACGGCTAAAGCTTGAAACAGAGCAGATGCGCTCAAAATCAGAAACCTACTATGCCGAGATCAAGGCCGAACGCGAGAAGGCAATGCGCCGCGCCAGAGCGGAAGCACAGGCAATCATTGATCATGCGCGCCGCGCTTCTAACGAGGTTGCCGATGAGCTGAAGCAGCTTCGCAAGCAAATGCGCGACTCGGCTGACGTTCAGGGCAGCAATGCCAAACAGGCAGAGCTTCGCAGAAAATTGAATGAAGCGGAGGAAGCCTTTACCGTCAAACAATCCGCGCCGGAACGACCGGCACCCTCACGCGATATTATGGTTGGGGATGTTGTTGAAATTCTGAAGCTGGGAACCAAAGCCAGCGTTTTGGCAATCAATAAGGACGGAAGCTATCAGCTTCAAGCCGGTATTATGAAAGTCACCGCACAGCCGGATGAGGTCTATCTGATTGAGGAAACAAAACAGCAGACGAAAAAAATCATTGAGCGCAGCAAACGTGAATTCCGCAACAACGCTGCGGCGACGGAACTGGATCTTCGCGGAATGACTGTCGGTGAAGCAATTGCGTCTTTATCCATTTTTTTAGACAGTGCAATGCTTGCAAATCTCGCGCAGGTTCGCATTATTCATGGCAAGGGAACCGGTGCGCTCAGAAAAGCTGTTCATGAAGAATTGAAGCACAATAAAGCGGTAAAAAGGTACCGACTTGGTGTTTACGGTGAGGGAGAGGATGGCGTTACCATTGCGGAATTGTCGTAAAAAGTTAAAAATATGTTGACAAACGCCGCGCATTTGCGTATATTATCAAGTAGCTATTTGAATTCATAGCGATTTTAAGGAGTGACTCGCATGTATACAGAAAAATCCATCGTAAAGTGTGAATCCGGACTTCACAATAAACAGGCTACCTACTTTATTCAAAAAGCCAACGAATTCCGCTCCAGCATCTGGGTTGAGGCAGATGATCGCAAGATCAATGCCAAGAGCCTTTTGGGCGTTCTTTCCATGGGTATCACGACCGGCACCGAAATTACGCTGATTGCAGAGGGTCCTGATGAGGAGGCTGCTGTCAAACAGCTTTCCGAAATGCTGGTAAAGGATATTTATTAAGAGCTGATCAACAGGCTGTCCCAAGCGCCCACGCGTTTGGGACAGCTTTGTCTACGGTGAGGATCTATGACAAAAGAGGAATTGAAACAAGCGGCGCTGTCGCTGCCGTATGAGCCGGGGGTCTACCTGATGAAAGACGCTTCGGATACGGTAATTTATGTCGGCAAAGCGAAAAAACTCAAGAACCGTGTCAGTCAGTATTTTCAGGATACGGCTTCCCATACGGCGAAAACACGCCGAATGGTTTCCCTTGTTGACCATTTTGAAACGATCCGAGCCGCAAGTGAGTTTGAGGCACTGGTGCTGGAATGTTCTCTGATCAAGCACTATATGCCGAAATACAACATTCTTTTAAAGGATGATAAGGGGTATCCCTATCTGCGGCTTGATATGCGGGAGCCTTATCCCGTCATTACGCTTTCCAACCGCGTTATGGAGGACGGCGCGAAGTATTTCGGGCCGTTTGGCAGCCGGGGACGCACCAATCAGGTGATCCGTATTATCAAAGAGACCTTCCGTCTGCCGGACTGTTCGCGAAAATTTCCGCGTGATATCGGGAAAGACCGTCCCTGTCTGAACTTTCACATGGACAAATGCGACGGCTGGTGCCGTCCGGAAATGAAGCAGGAGGATTATTACGCCCGGCTTCAGCAGGCAAAGCTCCTTTTAGAGGGAAAGCATAGCGCTTTATGTGATTCTCTGCGGGAACGGATGGAGGCTTTTGCAGAAGCGCTCGATTTTGAGCACGCGGCACAATATCGGGATCGGCTGCGTGCGGTCGAAGCTCTTGGAGAACGTCAGCTTGTCACTGCCGGCGCTATGTCAGATACCGATGTCATCGGCTGGTATCAGACGGAGGCAAAGGCGTGCTTTGCGGTGCTGCATTTTATCGGCGGCAATTTGATGGACAAGGACTATGAGCTTCTTTCTGTAACGGATGATCCGCAGGAGGCTGTTTCCGCGCTTGTCAAGCAGTACTATCTGAGCCGCAAGGCTGCACCGAAACGAATTTTGCTTCCTCTCCCGATGGAGGATGCCGATCTGTTCTCTCAACTGCTTTTTGAGCAGTTGGGTAAGAAGGTTCGCATCGTTACCGCACGCAAAGGGGATAACAAACGCCTTTCCGAGCTTGCCTACAAGAATGCACAAGAAGAAGCGGAACGTGCGACGTCTGCCGCGGAACGACTGAACGGAACATTGACTCTGCTTCAAAGCATGCTTGGCCTTCCGGAGTATCCTGCAAGAATGGAAGCGTATGACATTTCCAATATTGCCGGAACAGACATTGTCGCTTCCATGACCGTGTTTGCAGACGGCAAGCCGAAAAAAAGCGACTATAAGCGCTTTAAGCTGGAAGGCATGGAAGACCAGGATGACTATGCCTCCATGCGGCAGGTTTTGTGCCGCCGCTTCTGCCGCTACCTTGACGGGGATAAGGGTTTTCGTGAAAAACCGGATGTGCTGCTGATTGACGGCGGCAGCGTCCACGCGGAGACGGTTCGGCAGGCTTTATGTGCAATGGGAATCGAGCTTCCGATCTTTGGTATGGTCAAAGACAACCGGCACCGTACACGAGCACTTGTAACACCCGACGGCAGAGAGATCGGAATTCAGGCAACGCCGGCGGTGTATGCCCTGATCGGGCGTATTCAGGAGGAAACCCATCGCTTTGCAATCACATATCACCGCACGCTTCGCAGCAAGCGCGTCAAAGGCTCAAGGCTGGACGAAATCAAAGGGGTCGGAGAAAAGCGCCGCATTGCACTTTTAAAGCATTTTAAATCCATTTCGGCGATCGGGAAAGCGAGCGTTGAAGAGTTAAGGGCGGTTGTGCCGGAAAAAACGGCATTGGCGGTTTATCAATATTTTCATTCTCAGGAGTAAATCATGCGAGTAATCACCGGAACGGCGCGAGGAACGATTCTGAAAGCTCCGGACGGCATGGCAACACGTCCGACGGCGGACAAGGTCAAGCAGGCGCTGTTTAATATCATACAATTTGAAACGGTCGGAGAGGTGCTGGATCTGTTTGCAGGCTCCGGTCAGCTTGGCATTGAGGCACTGAGCAGGGGAGCGAGTCATGCGGTTTTTGTGGATTCTCGTCCGGATGCAGTTGCAGTGATAAAAGAGAATTTGCGCAAAACGCACTTGGAGGATCGGGCTGAGGTCATTCGAGGAGACTATCTGACATACCTTTCCGGGTGCTCAAAACGCTTCCGCTTAATCTTTTTGGATCCGCCATATGCAGAAAATTATTTAGAAAATGCATTAAAACGCATCTCAGAAATTGACATTTTGGCGGAAGGTGCTATAATTATTACAGAGCGCCCTCTGGGAAAGCAACTTAACGAGCAATTTGACATGTTAGAGCGCTCAAAGGATTACAATTACGGCAAAACAACCATCACCTTGTTCCGCCGTAAAGAGGATACCATATGAGAACTGCTGTCTATCCCGGCAGCTTTGACCCGGTTACAAACGGTCATTTGAACATTATTGAGCGCGCTGCAAAGCTGTTTGATCGTGTGATTGTTTGTGTTCTGGTCAACTGCGAAAAAACGCCGCTTTTCACCTTAGAAGAGCGCGAAAAGCTGCTTCGCAGCGTTACGGCGCATCTGCCGAATGTTACGGTTGATTCGAATGAAGGTTTACTTGCGGAATATGCGAGGAAGCATCATTGCTGTACCATCATAAAAGGACTTCGTGCCGGCTCTGATTTTGAAAAAGAATTTCAGATGGCGATGATCAATCGTAAGCTGAATCCGGAGCTTGAATCTCTGTTTCTTACTGCTGAGCACCAATATATGTACCTAAGCTCCAGTGCGGTAAAGGAAATGGGACTTTACGGCGCGGATTTAAGCGATTTCCTGCCGGCGCAGATAATGAATGAATTTGAAAACAAAATAAAAAATATAGTGAATCACAAGGAGGAACAAACATGAACGAGAACGGCATTGAAGAACTCATCGGCACATTATACGAAATGGTCCAGGACGCAAAGAGCGTTCCTTTCAGCGGCGATAAGTGCTCTATTGAGCGCGAGCGTGTTTTAGATCTTCTGGATGAAATCAGCAATCAGCTTCCCGGCGAATTGAAGCAGGCCAAGACGATTGTTGATTCCCGCAGTGAGTTGATCACCAGCGCGAAACGCGAAGCTGAAAATATTCTCAAAGCCGCGCAGGCACAGGCTCGCCAGCTTGTCACGCAAGAGGCAATTTATAATGAGGCGAAGACGCAGGCCAATGAAATGGTTCGCGCCGCGCAGGAAAAGATTAAGGAACTCAAGCAGGTTACCAATGACTACGTTGACGATTCTCTCCGCCGCACGGAGGAAGCTGTTGCCGAAGCTCTGTCCGGTATCCGTGATTCTCGCTCTAAGTTCCGTGCGCTTGTCAATCCTCAGGCACCGAAAGCAAACTCTGCAATTATTGAAGATGTGTAATTTATTGAACAGGTCAATTCATAAAATTGACCTGTTTTTTAAAACAGGAGGGTATTATGGATTATTTGGAACGCTATCAGACATGGCTTGAAACGGCGCCGCTTTGTGAAAGCTGCACCGAAAAAATGAAGAGCATGGCACAGGACGATGATGCAATGAAGGGCGCATTCGGCGCAGAGCTCCAGTTCGGCACCGCCGGCATCCGCGGCATCATGGGCATCGGAACGAATCGTCTGAATCAGTTTACCGTCCGCCGTACCGCACAAGGGCTTGCGGCATGGCTCTGCAGTACCGATCTGCCGCAGAAATGTGCAATCGGCTATGATTCCCGGCATAATTCCCGCAAATTTGCCGAGATCTGTGCGGTGGCACTTGCCGAACGCGGCATTCATGTTTATGTTTATCATGAGCTGGCACCGACACCGATGCTCTCTTACGCGGTTCGTCAGTTGGGCTGCGGCTGCGGCATCGTTGTTTCCGCAAGTCATAATGCAGGTGCCTATAACGGTATAAAATGCTACGGCCCCGATGGCTGCCAGATGACGGACGAGCCTGCGGCGATCGTATACAACGAGATTTCCAAGATCCCGTATTTTATCCCTGCCGAAAAGACGTTTGACGAGCAGCTCTCATCCGGCATGGTTGAGTATATCGCACCGGAGCTTTGGGAGCGCTATTATCAGACCGTCCTGAACGAGCGGATTGCAGATACGAAAGACGACAATCTGAATCTGCTCTACACGCCGCTTTGCGGCACCGGCAACAAGCCCGTTCGCGAAGTGCTGGGAAGAATCGGCGTGAATATCGACGTTTGCAAGGTGCAGGAAAATCCGGACGGAGATTTTAAGACCTGCGAATATCCGAATCCGGAAACGGATGCCGCCTTGAATGAATGCTACAAAATCGCAAGACAAACGCATCCCGATCTGATTCTCGGTACGGATCCCGACTGTGACCGTGTTGCGGTGGCTGTCCCCGACGGCGACAATTTCCGCAAATTGAGCGGAAATGAGCTTGGCTGTCTGCTGCTGGACTATGTTTTGGGCGAGCTTTCCGCAAAAGGAAAACTTCCTGAAAATCCGGTTGCGGTCAAGAGTATCGTATCCACTCCGCTGGCAGATAAGGTCGCCGCAAAATACGGTGTGAATATGAAATCCGTTCTGACCGGCTTTAAGTATATCGGCGGAGAAATCCTTGCGCTGGAGGAAGCCGGACAGGAGCATCGCTTTGTTTTCGGTTTTGAGGAAAGCTGCGGATATCTCAAGGGAACCTACGCCCGCGACAAGGATGCCGTCATCGCATCTATGCTGACGTGCGATCTGGCATCGAAGCTGAAGCGTCAGGGCATGAATCTGGCGCAGAAAATGGACGCGCTGTATGCCGAGCTCGGCTATCACGAAGCAAAGGTCATCAGCATTGAGCTGACCGGACCGAACGCGATGGAGCTTTCTGCAAAGTTTATGGCGGATTTCCGCGCCAATATCCCGACGGCGCTTTGCGGCGTACCGGTTACGTCTTGTACGGACTATCAGAGCCGTATTTGCAAAAACATGCTGACCGGTGAAGAAACGCCTGTCACTTTGCCGAAATCCAATGTTGTTACGTTGGTACTCGGAGAGCAAGGCAGCGTGATCGTCCGTCCATCCGGTACGGAACCGAAGGTGAAACTCTATTTGACAGCGGTTGATTCGGATCAAAGCAAAGCACAAGCGCTGCTTGCGGCTCTTGCGGAAGCGATGAACGCTTATGTGCCGAAATAATCACTTGACAAACAATACTTTATCCGCTATCATAGCAGAAGATTGCAAAACACAATGACGAAGAGGAGTAGTCGCGGGCTGCGAAACAGAGAGGGAACGGTTGGTGCAAGTTCCTGTCGGGCAGTGATGAAGGTCGCTTCTGAGTGTGCAGGTTGATTTTTGGTAGATCTGCACGGGTTCTCCCGTTACAGAGAGTTGAGTGCCTGCTTTGTCAGGAATTCAGGTGGTACCGCGGATGTGTATTTTCGCCCTGAACAGAAATGTTCAGGGCTTTTTTATATTTCCCCGTAAAAGGAGTAGAAAAATATGGCAAGAGAATTACCGAAAATCTATGATCCGAAGGATGTGGAATCCCGGATTTATCAATTCTGGAACGACGGCGGATACTTTCACACCGAACGAGATCCGGATAAAAAGCCGTTTACCATTGTAATGCCCCCTCCCAACGTTACCGGTCAGCTTCACATGGGTCATGCGATGGACGCGGCGCTTCAGGACGTTCTGATTCGTTTCAAGCGGATGCAGGGTTATGCCGCTCTGTGGGTTCCCGGCGTGGATCATGCCGGTATTGCTACGCAGATCAAGGTCGAAGAGGTTCTTCGTAAGGACGGCATTACCCGTTATGATCTTGGCCGCGAAAAATTTCTGGAAAAGGTCTGGGACTGGAAGCGTCAGTACGGCAACCGCATTGTCGAGCAGCAGAAGAAGCTCGGCGCCTCCTGTGACTGGGAGCGTGCCCGTTTTACGATGGACGAAGGCTGCTCTGCGGCGGTTCGTGAAGTGTTTGTCAACCTGTATGAACAGGGACTGATTTATAAGGGAAGCCGTATTATCAACTGGTGTCCGCATTGCGTAACGGCACTGTCCGACGCGGAGGTTGAGTATGTGGACAAGCCCGGTCATCTGTGGCATATCCGTTATCCCATGGCAGACGGAACGGGCGAGGTCATCGTCGCTACAACCCGTCCGGAGACGATGCTCGGTGACAGCGGTGTCTGCGTCAATCCGAACGATGAGCGCTACAGGGATATCGTCGGCAAAAATGTGATCCTGCCTCTTATGAATAAAGAAATTCCCGTCGTTGCCGATGATTATGCTGAAATGGACTTCGGTACCGGCTGCGTCAAGATGACGCCTGCGCATGATCCGAACGACTTTGAAGTCGGTCTGCGGCACAATCTTGAGGTCATCCGCGTACTGGATGACAATGGCGTGGTGAATGAATTCGGCGGAAAATATCAGGGACTTGACCGCTATGAAGCGCGCAAGCAGATTGTTGCCGATCTGGAAGAGCAGGGCTATCTTGTCAAGGTCGAACCCTACAGCCACAACGTCGGCACTTGCTACCGCTGCCATCAGGATGTTGAGCCGATCATTTCCGCACAGTGGTTTGTAAAGATGAAGCCTCTGGCTGAAGAAGCCCTCCGCGTTGTTCGCGACGGCGAAACAAAATTCGTTCCCGAACGCTTTACCAAAACGTATACCAACTGGATGGAAAATGTCCGCGACTGGTGCATTTCCCGTCAGCTTTGGTGGGGTCATCAGATTCCGGCGTGGTACTGTGCCGACTGCGGCCATATGACCGTCTCGCGTGAGGATGCGGCCTGCTGCGAAAAATGCGGAAGCAAAAACATCACCCGTGACGAAGACGTTCTGGATACCTGGTTCTCCTCTGCGCTGTGGCCGTTTGAAACACTCGGCTGGCCGAATACCGACGCGGAAGATTTTCAGTATTTCTATCCGACGGACGTGCTCGTAACCGGCTATGATATCATTTTCTTCTGGGTTGCAAGAATGATTTTCTCCGGCTGCAAGCAGACCGGAAAGCCCCCGTTCCACACGGTTCTGATTCACGGACTTGTGCGCGACGACAAGGGCAGAAAGATGTCCAAATCGCTTGGCAACGGCATTGATCCGCTGGAAATGATTGACCGCTTTGGCTCCGATGCCCTGCGTATGAATATGATTACAGCGAACTCACCCGGAAACGATATGCGTTTCTATGTTGAGCGCTGTGAAGCAATGCGTAATTTCGCCAATAAGCTCTGGAACGCCAGCCGTTATGTTATGATGAATCTGAACATCGGCAAAAACGAGCTGCCTGAGCTTGCCGATCTGGAAACGGCGGATAAATGGATTCTGTCGAAGCTCAACACGCTGATTGCCGACGTAACGGAAAATCTGGATAAATACGAGCTTGGCATTGCCGTTCAGAAGGTCTATGATTTTATCTGGGACAGTTATTGCGACTGGTATATTGAGCTGACAAAAGCACGCCTCTACGGTGAAGAGGAAAAGAGCAAGCTGGTCGCGCAGAAGGTGCTGCTCTACGTTCTGGATCAGATTCTGCGCCTGATGCATCCGTTTATGCCCTTTATAACCGAGGAAATCTGGCAGGCAATTCCGCATGACGGTGAAGCGTTGATCGTGGCGAAGTGGCCGGAGTACCGCGAAGAGCTCAGCTTCAAGGCAGAAGAGAGCGCGATGGAGAGCATTATGAATGCAATTCGTGCCGTCCGCAACCGCCGCGCAGAAATGAATGTACCGCCCTCCAAGAAGTGCTCGCTGTATATTGTTACTTCCACACCTGAGATTTTTGAAAGCGGAACGGCATTCATCACAAGACTTGCTTATGCCGATGAAGTGATTATCTGCTCGCAGGAGCCGGAAGGACACGAAAGCATGGCATCGTGTGTCACGCATGATGCGGCGTTGTATATGCCGATGGCGCAGCTTGTCGATGTGGAAAAGGAGCTTTCCCGCATCGCAAAGGAGCGGGAGAAGACGGAGAAAATGCTTTCCTCCATTCGTGCAAAGCTGAACAATCAGGGCTTTATAGCAAAGGCGCCTGAGGCGGTTGTGGCTGCCGAGCGCGAAAAGGCAGAAAAATTTGAAGCGCTTCTGCGCCAGCTCAACGAAAGCGAAGCAAGACTGAAGGCAATTTAAAATACCGTAAAGTATAGGGACGGTTCTGCGGATTGACGCAGAGCCGTCCTTAATGTTTTTTATAAATATATTTTTGTCTTTATTTCTGCTTAAAATTGGTGTATAATCATATAAAAGGGATACGATAGCTTGCGTCGGCAAGCAGAAGGGAAGACATAAAGTGAAAAAAGAACAGGAGCAAAAGACCGAAAAAAACGGCTTTCTTTACAATATATATTCATTGTTGCATGATTTAGTCTACATTCTTGCTGCGATCACGTTGATTTTTGTGTTTTGTATTCGACTGGTTGGCGTAAACGGCGAATCCATGCTGCCGACACTTCACCACGGCGATTATCTTGCGCTGCAGAGCAATGTTATCATGGGCGAACTGGAGCGCGGCGATGTGATCGTTGCGCGCAAGCTGTCTTTTAAAGATGGTGAACCGATTGTAAAGCGTGTGATCGCAACAGAGGGGCAGACCGTTCGCATTGACTATGATGATAATGGCGCAATCCGCGTTTTTGTCAATGGCGAAATGCTGGATGAATCGTATATCAACGAGGAGATGCTCCCGATTTACGCCGTCCCGATGGAGGTTACGGTCGATCAGGATTGTATTTTTGTAATGGGCGATAACCGCAACCATTCTTCTGACAGCCGTTATGAGGGAATCGGACAGATTCGATTGGATCAGGTGCTTGGAAAGGTGCTGTTCAATGTTTTTCCGGCCGCTGACGCATACAGCGGAGAGCGCGATTGGGGCAGATTCGGGAAGGTGTCGTAATGGACGATAAAATGAATATCCAGTGGTATCCGGGACATATGACCAAGACACGCCGTAAGATGGAGGAAGACCTGAAGCTGGTCGATGCCGTCTGCGAGCTGGTCGATGCACGGATCCCGATTTCCAGCCGAAATCCCGACATCGATGCAATTTGCGGCAATAAGCCGAGAATGATGATTCTCAATCGCATTGATCTTGCAGACCCCGAGACAACTTCCGCTTGGAGCGATTATTTTAAAAAGAAAGGCTGGGCAGTTGTCCGAACGGACTGTAAAAGCCGTAAAGGAATCGATCGTTTTCAGCCTGCGGTTCGTGAATTGCTCGCTGAAAAGCTGCAGCGTTATCAGGAGCGCGGGTTTGTAAATAAACCGCTGAAGCTGATGGTGGTCGGCATTCCGAATGTCGGAAAATCCACCTTTATCAATCAGGTTGCCGGAAGAAAGGGCGCAAAGGCGGAAAACCGTCCCGGCGTTACCCGGGGAAAGCAATGGGTAACGGTTGACAAGGGGCTGCTTTTGCTGGACACGCCGGGAATTTTATGGCCGAAGTTTGACGATGAAGAGGTCGGCAGACGCCTGGCATATACGGGCGCGGTAAAAAGCGACGTTTTGGACATTGAAACGCTTGCGTGTCATTTAATAGAGATGCTTTGGAAGCGCTATCCCGATGCGCTTCGTCAGCGCTATAAGATTGACCTCCCGGAGGACGCGCAAGGCTATGAGCTTCTGACCGAAGCCGGCAGAAAACGCGGTTTTCTGCTCTCACGCGGCGAGATCGACACAGAACGTATGGCGCGTGTGCTTCTGGAGGAATTCCGCAGCTGTAAGATCGGAAAATTCAGTTTGGAGACGCCTTATGACTTATGAAATGATTCGAGAAATTTTTAACCTTTGCAGCAACAACCAGATGCGGGACGTATTTGTCCGTCAGATCGAGACGGATGATACCGACGCGGTCGCACGGTCGTTCTGCACGGGGAAGGACTTTACTTTGGAAAAAGAAGTGAAGGATGACGGCACGGTGATCTATGATCTTACGGTCGATGGTCTGCGCCAGCGCCTGAGCTTCACGCCGGATTGAGGACAGAATATGAACGAACTTTGGAAATATGAACACGCTGCCTACCAAGAAGGCATTGATCTGGTCTGCGGCGTTGACGAGGCAGGCAGAGGCCCTCTGGCCGGGCCGGTCTGCGCGGCTGCGGTGATTTTGCCGCGTGATCTGGAAATTGAAGGCCTGAATGACTCCAAAAAGCTTTCTGATAAACGCCGCCGCGCTTTATACGAGGTTATAACAGAGCAGGCGATTTCTTACGGAATTGCAATGGTAGATGAAAAGGTCATCGATGAAATCAATATTTTGCAGGCGACCTTCCTTGCAATGCGTCAGGCGGTTTTGCAGCTTTCCGAAAAGCCTGCGCTGGCGTTGGTGGACGGTAACCGCGAGCCGGATTTCGGAGATATCCCGATCAAAACGATCATTAAAGGCGATAGCCTGAGTGCGAATATCGCGGCGGCATCCATTCTGGCAAAGGTCACCCGTGACCGCTTTATGGAGGAGCAGGATGCAATTTATCCGCAGTACGGCTTTTGCGTACATAAAGGCTATGGAACGAAGGCGCATTATGAGGCGCTGCGTACGTACGGCCCCTGCCCGATCCATCGCCGCACCTTCCTGAAAAAATTCTATGGCGAGTGATTTGCTCGGCCGTTGGGGCGAAAGTCTTGCCGCGGCCTATCTTCGAAAGAAAAAATATACATTGCTTGCCGCAAACTACCGCTGCCGTTTCGGGGAGATCGACTTGATCGCGGAGAACAGAAAGTATTTGGTCTTTGTTGAAGTCAAGCTCCGAAAAAATGCGGACTTTGCCGAGGCAATGGAGTTTGTGGATCGCAGAAAGCAGGAACGTATTCGCCAGACGGCTTCCGTGTTTCTTGCGAATTACGAAAACCTGACAAAACAGCCTCGTTTTGATGTAATAGAAATCTATGCTCCGAACGGATTTGATACGAAAAACCCGGAAATCAAACATATGGAGGATGCCTTTCAATGAGTATTCGCTTATTTGACGGACATTGCGATACCGCCTTTGCGCTTTGGCGCAGAAAGGCTTCACTTCGGCAAAACACCTGTCATGTGGATCTTTGTAAAGCAAGTGCTTTCAAGGCGTACGCGCAGGTGTTTGCTTTTTGCAGCCATGCGGGATTGCGTCGATACCGTTCATGGAAGCCGGAAGAAATGCTGCTTCTTCCGCTTGAAAAATTGCGTCAGGAAATTTTACAAAACGCCGATTCTATCGCCTTCGCGCAAACAAAGGAAGAGATTTCGGCACGCAACGCAGAGCATAAAATTGCTGCGCTTTTATCGATAGAAGGCCCTGAGGTGATCGGCTGCGATCCGGATCGGCTCGAGTGGCTCAGACAGCAGGGCTTTTGCATGACAACTCTGACATGGAACGCGGATAACAGTCTTGCCGGATCACATCAATCCGATATCGGCCTGACAGACCGCGGCAGAGCGTTTGTACGCGCTTGTCAGGAGCAGGGAATTCTGGTGGATGTCAGCCATCTGTCCGAAAGAGCTTTCTGGGATCTGATCTCCGTGACGGAAAAACCGATTCTTGCAAGTCACTCCAACTGTCGGGCTTTGCGGAATGTCACAAGGAATCTGACAGACGACCAGCTTCGTGCAATTTCCGAAACCGGCGGAACGGTCGGCTTGAATCTGTATACCGATTTTCTGGGTGAAAAAGCGGATTTCTCCGTGCTGCGAGAGCATTTGGAGCATATGCTGACAATTTGCGGCGAGGATCACGTTGCGCTGGGCGGAGATCTCGACGGCTGCGATTCACTTCCGGACGGCTTTTCCGATTTGAGCAGCTATTCCGATTTTTACCGTGATCTTTCTCACGCGGGATATTCGGAAGAATTATTGGATAAAATCTTTTATCTGAATTTGCAAAATCTTTTCTGAAGGGAGGAATGACGGATGGCGCTGTATGCAATCGGCGATCTGCATCTGTCCTTCGGCACGGATAAGCCGATGGATGTTTTTGGCGGCGCATGGTCCGGCTATGTGGATAAGCTGCGGGAAAATCTGTCCGTCATTCAGCCGGAGGATACGACGGTACTGCTGGGAGACCTTTCCTGGGCGCTTGACCTGCAAAACGCAAAGGAGGATTTTGCGTTTATCAACGCGATACCCGGCAGGAAGATCATTATTAAGGGAAATCATGATTATTGGTGGTCAACGGCAGCGAAGTTCTATCAGTTCTGCAAAGAAAACGGTTTTGAAAATCTTTGGATTCTCAACAACAATTTCTATGAGTATGAGGGAACTGCCCTCTGCGGAACCAGAGGATGGTTCTTTGAGGAAGACGCGGCGGAAGGAAGCCATAATGATAAAATTTTCAAGCGCGAGCTGATTCGTCTGGAAACCTCGCTGAAAGCGGCAGGGGAGATGGAAAAAATCTGTTTTCTGCATTATCCTCCGCGCTACCGCGGCTATGAGTGTCCCGAAATTCTTGCGCTCCTGAAGCAGTACGGCGTAAGCATTTGCTGCTACGGACATCTTCACAGCGACAGTCACAAACTGGCAATCGAGGGCGTTTATGACGGCGTGGATTTTCGCCTTTGCTCCGCAGATTTTCTGCGTTTTAGACCAATTCGCGTGAAATAGTACGAATTCATAAAAAATCTCTTGTCTTTTTGATATATTTCTGATAGAATATATCGGCTATCTGTATAAACTGTGCGCGAATGAGGCGCAATACATAGGAGGAAACAAACAATGAATGTAAAAAACGTCGAGAAGGAAGCCGTCCACGCAAAAGTAACCGTAGAAATCTCCCGTGCTGAGCTTGAGCCCGCAATCAACAAAGTGTTTCTCAAGGTTCGCAAGGACATTTCCATGCCCGGCTTCCGCAAGGGCAAGGCTCCCCGTATGGTCATCGAGGCCGCTTACGGCAAGCATGTTTTCTTTGAAGATGCCATCGAGGAAATGTTCTCCGATATCTATAAAGAATGTGTTCTGACGCAGGACATGAAGCCCGTCGGCAGACCCAGCGTATCCAAGCTGGATATTGCTGATGACGATTCCGTCACCATGGTGATTGACACCGATCTGTATCCGGAAGTTACCCTCGGCCAGTATAAGGGTCTTGAGGTTGAAAAGGCAGAGGCAGCCGTTGACGCTTCCGAAATTGATGCTGAGATCGACCGCATGGCAAACAATATTGCCCGCATCAGCACCGTTGACCGTGCCGCAAAAGACGGTGACACCGCTGTGATTGACTTTGAGGGCTTCAAGGACGGCGAGGCATTTGACGGCGGCAAGGGCGAGGCTTATGAGCTGAAGCTCGGTTCCGGCAGCTTTATTCCCGGCTTTGAGGAGCAGGTCGTCGGTATGTCGGCAGGCGAGGAGAAGGACATCAATGTCACCTTCCCCGAGAACTATCATGTTAAGGAACTTGCAGGCGCACCTGTCGTCTTTAAGGTAAAGGTTCACGAGGTCAAGGAAACCGTCGTTCCCGA
>JAEDKB010000137.1 GCA_016296045.1 Oscillospiraceae bacterium | reverse complement strand
ATTACAACAAAAAAGAAGTCATGACCTCCGTCATAACTTCCTGAAAATGGCACGATTTCCCCGAAAACTATGACAGCTCTCCGTTCGTTTCCGAACGACAGTCCGCCGGATATTCTCCGACAGCCCGGATATTACACCGCCAGGCAGCGAATGTAATTCCTCGGCAGCCAACCCTTTCGCCGCTTGCGTTGCCTGTTGCAAAACGGGTACTCTTTTTAGCCGCGCCTCTATCATGAAAATTCAGTTGTTAGGGATATTATACGAAGATTTTTCCATATGTCAAGCCCTTTTATTAAAAAATATAAGGTAATTTTTCGTACATATCAATACCGATTTTACAAATAAAGTACGCAGTTCTGATATATCTCGAATAAAACATGATTTGCAGAGCCTCCATGCGTTTCGTATATTCTTCCACGGATGCGGAAAACTGAAATTGCTGCTTTTGCAGAAATTACGTTACGGGAGAATCCACATGAAAAAAATCGGTTCTGTATGGTCAGATACTGCAGCGCTGCCGAGGTTTTGCAGCCTGAAGCATGATCTGAAGGTCGATGTACTGATTATCGGCGGCGGCATGGCAGGAATCCTTTGCGCCGGCCTCCTGCAGAGGGCGGGCGTTGATTATGCCCTTGTGGAAGCGGATCGCATCTGCTGCGGCATTACAAAAAATACGACGGCGAAGCTCACCTCCCAGCACGGTCTGATTTATGAACGAATGCTTCGGCGCTTCGGAGCCGAAAAAACAAAAATGTATTGGAATGCGAATGAAGCTGCGCTGGAGGAATTTCGGAAGCTCTGCCGAAATATCCCCTGCGATTTCGAGGAAAAAGATGCCTATATTTACAGCCTGCACGACCGCGCAAAAATTGAAAAAGAACTTACAGCCCTGCAAAAGCTGGGCATTCCTGCAAAGGGGGCCGATGCGCTTCCTCTGCCGTTTGAAGTGGCAGGCGCCGTACAATTTCCGAAACAGGCACAATTTCATCCGCTGAAATTCACAGCCTCCTTTGTGGGCAATCTCCGCATCTACGAAAGAACAAAGGTGCGCGAATTGCTCGGCATGACCGCAGTAACCGACAGCGGCAGAATCGACGCAAAAAAGATCATTGTTGCAACACACTTTCCTCTGCTGAACAAGCATGGCAGCTACTACCTGAAAATGTATCAGGATCGGTCGTATGTGATTGCGCTGTCCGATGCACAGGACGTTTCCGGCATGTATGCAGACGAAGACGCGTCCGGACTGTCCTTTCGAAATGCCGGCGACCTGCTTTTGCTCGGCGGCGGAAGCCATCGCACCGGCAAGCAGGGCGGAGCATGGCGTGTGCTGGAGGATTTTGCCGCACGCGAATACCCATCGGCACAGATTCGCTATCGCTGGGCAACGCAGGACTGTATGACGCTCGATGACATTCCGTATATCGGGAATTATTCCTCCCGAACTCCCGATCTTTATGTTGCGACAGGCTTTAATAAGTGGGGCATGACCTCCTCCATGGTTTCCGCCATGATTCTCAGCGATATGGTACAGGGGAAAGACAATCCGTATGCGCGGGTTTTCTCTCCGTCAAGAAGCATCCTACGGCCGCAGCTTGCAATCAATGGCTTTGAGGCAGTCAAAAATCTGATCATGCCGTCGAAAAAGCGTTGTCCCCATCTCGGCTGCGCCCTGAAATGGAATCGGGAGGAGCAAACGTGGGACTGCCCCTGCCACGGTTCGCGCTTTACGGCCGACGGCGAGCTGATTGACAACCCTGCCACCGCTGACCTGAAAATCGACAATTTATAATTATATTACAAAAGAATACACTGCTGAACAGCACCCCATTTGTGAGACGTACGGAAACGACAAACAAATGGGGTGTTTTGCTGTGTAAAAAACGAAGCTTTCGCGCAGGCGAATCCCCAACTGCTTGCGTGGTTGGAAACTACTGACGCAAAAGCTTCAAACAATCATATACGCGCAACCGATTCAAAAGTCAACAATGCTGTTTCACAATTCTCCGGCGTTTCTACCACTTGAATTCTCAATGATTTTTGATATAATATCACCGAAGAATAAATATCATGCGGCAAAGGAACATCGCAAGAACCGGAATCAAGGCTCCGGCAAGAAGCTGCGCTCCGGAATGTCGGCCGAGCTTTTTGCTTGACCAGATGATCGGCGTGAGCAGCAGATATCCCAGCAGGAACCACGGGCTGGCGAAGGTTGCAAGCATTGCGATGGGGCCGGAGCAGCCGCAGGTGTGACCGCTGGCCTTGAAATGCAGCAGCGTGCAAAGGGCAATTCCGATTCCGGAGATCAGATATGTGCCGAACAGCACCTTTTCCGTTGCCGTTCCGCCGCACAGCATTGCAAAAAGAAATCCGCCGACATAGCCGATGACGGAAAAAACAACCGCCAGATTTCTCTGACCGTCTCTGCCCTTTTTTCGAAGAGACGGAACCATAAACGATATCGGATATGCCAGCAGCGGCAATCCGGCAAGAAATCCCAGCGCTGTCAGATAGTGCCCGACCGACGCGAATCCGTCCGGCAACAGAGCATACAGCAGCGAGCACAGGAGGATTGCAAAGACCGGCGCGGTGGTCAGAATTCGAATACATTTTGCAAATTTGTTGGTCATAATCCATTTGCTCCTTTTTTGTGGCGTGCCTTTTTTCCAAGTATAGATACACAATGCCCAATTTGTCACGCCACCAATCCGATTTCTCCCTCCACGAGCCGGAGAAAGCCTCTCTACTGACAGTAGAATCCAGTCATTTCAAGCCTTTGCGTCACCGACAGGAAGGAAATCACTATGCACGAATCTGAAGAATTGCTGCAGCAGCGCATTGCAGAAAACATTGCTTATTACCGGAAACAAAACGGAGATACCCAGGCGGATCTGGCGGAAAAGCTCAATTATTCCGACAAATCCGTCTCCAAGTGGGAACGGGCAGAGGGAACGCCGGATATTTTTATTCTCTCCAAAATTGCAGATCTTTACCATATTACCGTTCAGGATCTTTTGCGTCAAAAAAAGGTTCCCAAAGCCGCCACGCGCCATTTGATCGTAAACCTTCTGTCCGTCGGATTGGTATGGCTGGTGATGACCACGCTGTTTTGCCTTGCAAAAATATTAAACGTATTGTCTCCGTGGGCATGGCTTGTATTCATCTACGGAATTCCGATCACCGGCATCGTTTGTCAGGTCTTCAGTGCTCTCTGGTGGGGAAGAATCGCGCAGGTCATCTCCTGCAGCCTGATCCTCTGGGGGATCGGACTGAGCTTGGTTCTTTCGCTGCAAATTGAGGGCGTATTTTTGCTGTTTGTCATCTGTGCCGTTTTGGAGGTTCTGCTCATTTTGTTCTATCTGCTCAAATACTTCCGCAGAAAAAACATACAATAAGAAAGCGTGGTTTTATGCTGAGTGAGAACATTATAAAGAATTACATCGCCATTTTGGAGGAAGAGCTCGTTCCGGCAACCGGCTGCACCGAGCCGATCGCCATTGCCTACTGCGCCGCGAAAACCGGAAAACTGCTCGGCTGCCTGCCGGAGCGGATTGCCGTGATTGTCAGCGGCAATATTTTGAAAAATGTCAAGAGCGTTGTCGTTCCGAACACCGGCGGACGCAAGGGAATCCGTCCTGCCATCGCCGCCGGCATGGTTGCGGGCGATCCGGAGCGCGACCTGCAGGTCATTGCGGATATTCCGGAAGAAAAGCTTGCGGAACTGGACGATTTCCTGAATCGTACGCAGATCGATATTGCCTGCGGCGACTCTCCCTGCAAGCTGGATATTGATATTCATGCCTTTGCAGGCACGCACAGCGCAAGAGTCCGCATTACAAACCACCACACCAACATCGTCCGTATGGAGCATGACGGTGAGGTTCTGTGCAATCTGCCCGTGGTGGATGCCGCAGAGGAGCACATGACCGACAAAAGCTGCCTGAACGTGGAGGACATCGTACGCTTTGCCGATACCGTCCCGCTTGAACCGATTCAGGCGCTTCTGCTGCGTCAGGTCGAATATAATTCCGCCATTGCGGAGGAAGGGCTGCGCGGCGCATGGGGCGCACAGATCGGACGTATTTTATTTGAAGATTATGGTGATGATATCAAGCAGAAGGCAAAGGCCTACGCGGCTGCCGGCTCGGATGCCCGTATGAGCGGCTGTGAAATGCCTGTCGTGATCCTTTCCGGCTCCGGCAATCAGGGCATTACCGCCTGCCTTCCCGTTGTGGTCTATGCGCGTCAGATCGGTGCCACGCAGGAGCAGCTCTGCCGCGCTCTGATCGTGTCCGATCTTGTGACGATCCATCAAAAGAGCGGCATCGGCAGACTGTCTGCCTACTGCGGCGCGATCTCCGCAGGGGTTGGCGCGGGTGCCGGCATCTGCTATCTGCTCGGCGGCGGCTTCTCTGCCGTCGCGCACACCGTTGTCAATGCCGTCGCAATCCTCTCCGGTACCATCTGTGACGGTGCAAAGCCCTCCTGTGCAGCCAAAATTGCCGCTGCCGTTGACGCGGGCATCATGGGCTACCGTATGTACCTGCATCATAAGGAATTCCGCAGCGGTGAAGGAATTGTTGCGGAAAGCGTTGACGATACCATTGCCAATGTCGGCGTGCTCGCCCAGCAAGGCATGCGTCAGACGGACAGCACCATCCTTCATATTATGCAGGAACAACATTGTCTGTAACTGATTTTTAACTTTGAATTTAAGATTCGTTTGATTCCCCGACATAATTCGGTAACAAATGATCTTTATGATAGGGTTAAATCCAAACAGCGAAAGGAGTTTCTCCTATGAACGAAAACGATACATCCTTTGATTCTGAATTCCGGCAGGAGGCCGAAAAAGAGGAACAGCCCAAAGAGGAAGCCTCTCAAACCCCTCCTGTTTCTTCACCGCCGCAGTATGGCAGTGCTCCGCGGCGCACGGATTATACTCGTCCGTCTGCATCCTACGGCAGCTACGGTTATATTCCGCAGCAGCCTGAGAGCTACCGCCCTTCTGCCGCACCCCGTCCTCCCGTTCAGCCGCAAAATCCGCAGAACACGCCGGTAAATCCATATTCCGCACAGGGCGCTTATGTTCCCAGCAATCCCCAGCAGCCGCCTTATACCGCGGCACAAAACCCCTATACAGCGCCGCATAGCACTTATACGCCGCCTGTCAATGCACAAGCCTCCGCTTCCGGTGCGTATTCCGCTCCCAAGCAGGCAGCGCCAAAGCCGCAAAAAAAGACCTCGGGTG
>JAEDKB010000136.1 GCA_016296045.1 Oscillospiraceae bacterium | reverse complement strand
TTCCCATGCGTCTGGGTGAGACGTCTACCCTCTTCCGCAATGAGGATTCCGGCGAAATGCACGGTCTGATCCGTGTCCGCCAGTTCACCATTTCCGAAGGTCATCTGATTTTGCGTCCGGAACAATTAGAGGAAGAATTTAAGGGCTGTCTGGAGCTTGCAAAATATGTCCTCGACACCGTCGGCATGCTGGAAAACTGCACCTTCCGCTTCTCCCAGTGGGATCCTGCAAATCCGAACAACAAGTACGAAGGTACGCCGGAGCAGTGGGAACTGGCACAGGCAACCATGAAGACCATCCTCGACGATCTGAACGTCAATTATACCATCGGCATTGACGAAGCAGCCTTCTACGGTCCGAAGCTCGACATTCAGTATAAGAATGTGTTCGGCAAAGAAGATACCATTGTTACCATTCAGGTTGATATGCTTCTGGCAGAGCGCTTCGGCATGGAATACACCGATGTGGACGGACAGAAAAAGCGTCCGTATATCATCCATCGTACCTCTCTGGGCTGCTATGAGCGCACCTTGGCTTACCTGATTGAACGCTTTGCCGGCGCTCTGCCGCTGTGGATGATGCCCACACAGGTTCGTATCCTGCCGATCACGGATCGTGCTCATGACTATGCTAAGGAGCTGGAAGCGAAGCTGTCCGCGGCGGGCATCCGCACCGAAAGCGATCTGCGCTCGGAAAAGCTCGGCTATAAGATCCGCGAAGCGCAGTTGCAAAAAATCCCGTATATGCTTGTCATCGGTGACCGTGATATGGAAAACGGCACGGTTTCCGTCCGTACTCGCGGCGGTGTGGATCTCGGCGCGATGAGCCCGGATGATTTTATGGCAAAGTGCCTGACCGAAATCGCCACGAAAAACCGCGATTTTTGATTGCACCGGATGCCTGAGGGCTTCAAACATCCTAATCTATAACCATTTATAGCAAAAACCGCATGTCGAATGAACTCGACCTGCGGTTTTTGCTGTTCTTTTTTTCTGTTCTGTGATATAATTAAAAAAACAATCCGAAAGGACGATAGAAATGAAGAATTATGTAAACTTTGCAGTGGAAAAAGCAGTAGAACTGCTTGCCATCGACAGTCCCACAGGCTATACCCGTGCGGCGGAGGATTATGTTCTGAAGGAATTTGCCGCACTCGGTTTTTCCGCAGTCCGAACCGTTAAGGGCGGGATTCTGATTGATCTGGGCGGCAAGGATGAAAACGATGCATTGCTTCTGGAGGCGCACGCAGATACACTCGGCGGCATGGTTGCGGAAATTAAGAGCAACGGACGGCTTCGCATTGTCAATGTCGGCGGTATGTGCGCAAGCAATGCCGAAACGGAAAATTGCCGCATCATTACCAAATTTAACGGCATCTACGAAGGTACGCTGCAGCTTTGCAACGCCTCTGTCCACGTCAACGGCGACTACGCTACCACCGCACGGAAATGGGAAACCGTGGAGGTTCTGCTCGATGAGATTGTTGAAAATGCGGAAGATGTCAAGGCTCTCGGCATTTCCGTCGGTGATTTTGTCTGCTTTGAGCCGCGTACCCGCGTAACCAAATCCGGCTATATCAAAAGCCGCTTCCTCGACGATAAGCTTTCCGTCGGCATTCTGCTCGGCTTTGCCAAATATTTGCACGACGAAAAGCTCGTCCCGCAGCGCCGGGTTTATGCTCATATCACCGTCTACGAGGAGGTCGGTCACGGCGGAGCGGCCTGCGTACCTGCCGGCGTAACGGAGGCCATCTCCGTAGATATGGGCTGCGTGGGTGACGGTCTGCAATGTACGGAGCGTCAGGTTTCCATCTGCGCAAAGGATTCCGGCGGCCCGTACTCCTACGAGGTCGTTACGAAGCTGATCGCCGCCGCAAAGAAAGAAAACGCGGATTATGCCGTAGACATTTATCCGCACTACGGCTCCGATGTGGAGGCTACCTTGTCGGCAGGATATGATCTGCGCCACGGTCTGATCGGTGCCGGTGTCTACGCCTCGCACGGCTATGAGCGCAGTCACAAGGACGGCGTTGAGAATACGCTGAAAGTGCTGAAAGGGTATCTTTTCTGATGAAAAAGAGATATTGGCTGCCTGCGTTGGTTTTGGCAGTAATCGGAATTGTAATATACCTGTTCGTCTACGGCTACGGCTTCAGCGGACTCGTTCTGTTTGGCGTGGGTGCGCTGTTCTTCCTGTTCGGTTTCATCAATGTGTTGAAAAAACGTCTTCCGCGGCTGATGCGCCTCGTGCATGCGGCACTCTGGATTCTTCTGATTGCGGTCCTTCTTACCTCCGCTGTCATCGGATTTATGATCGTCCGCGCCGGAAGCGGTACGCAGGACGCTGAATCGGACTATCTGATTGTTCTGGGTGCCGGTGTCAACGGAACCGCTCCGAGCCGCTCTCTTCGGGAACGGCTGACCGCAACAGAAGAATACCTGAAGCAGCATCCGAATACCATCGCAATTCTGTCCGGAGGGCAGGGCGAGCATGAGAGCATCAGCGAGGCTGTCTGTATGTTCAACTGGCTGACGGAAAAGGGCATCCCCGCCGAGCAACTTCGCATAGAGGATCGGGCAACCTCTACCGTAGAAAATATTCGGTTTTCACTCGACCTGATCGAAGCGGAAACAGGCGTACGTCCGACAAAATGTGCCGTTCTGTCCAGCTCTTATCACCTGTTCCGTGCCTCCCTTCTGGCGCAGCAAGAGGGCTTGGAAATGCAGGGCGTTCCGGCCAAGGTCAGCTACCCTATTTTCTACTGTAATATGCTCCTGCGCGAAATCTTCGGTGTTTGGTACATACTGATTTTCCAATAAAATACCGCTGTTTGCTCTTGTATAATTCACCCAAAAGTGCTTGCAATTCATCGCACAATGTCATATTCTACAAATTGAAAAACAATTTGAAAGGAGTCAGAGGATGGAACAGCAATTTACCGTCGAACTGACCATGAACAAAAAGCACCACCGTGAGTTCGGTTATCTGCATATAAAACGCAGAAAATCATGGATAATCCGTCTGGTTTTGATTATTCTTTTGATGCTTCTGCTTATCTGCACTGCCTTGTTTACTGCACATATCAATAAGTTCCTGCTCTTTAGTACGGTTCTTTACTATTTTTACTGGCTGTTTGCCGATCTGTATTACGGCAGTCTCTCCTACCACAACGCGAACAAAAAAGCGCATAACATCCCCGTCCGTCTGACCTTTACCGAGGATTACTTTATTTCAGAATCCGATATTTCCAGCGGCACAAGCCGCTATGACGGCTTTCTGGATGTCATGGAAGGGCCGAACATCTTCGCTCTGTATGTGTCCAGAGCCTCCGCAGTGGTCGTACCGAAGGACTGTTTTACGGAGGGAACAGTTGATGACTTCCGCGAATTCCTCACAAGAAAAATCGGTCCGGTTCGCCGCGTGCAGCCGTCCGGGAAACAGCGTATATGGGGCATCGTACTGGGCGTGGCCTTTGTCCTTGCTATGGTCGGCAGTCTGTTCCTAAACAAAGCCTGGAACTCCAGACTCGTACGCTACGACAGAACCCCCTATCATATCTGTCTGCCCGCTTATTTCGAAGTATACGAAGACGAGAATTATCACTTTACGGCATATTCAGACGACGTTACGGTCTATACCTATTCCGAATCGCAAAAGGATCTTCATTCCTATGGTATTTACAACATAGAAACGCTTGAGGATTATGTGGACAATTTTGTTTACGATTACAGCATTGTCGATTACACAACCACAACATTGGAAAACGGTACAATTTGTCTGACCTATACCGAGGAATATAATGATTTTTCTTATTTCTATTGCGATGCGATTACAAAGTCCGGCGACACCTTTTGGATAACGGAATTCTATTGTGCCGGCTCTGAAAAGGATGAATACGAGCCTCAGTTCCTTAAATGGGCGAAAACAATTGAAATCGCAGAATAAAAAAGATTCCGCGCACAAATGCCCGCCACGTCATTCTGAGGTCGCAGCGCAACCGAAGAATCCTTTCGGTGTCGATAACGCAAAGATCCTTCGCCGCAAAACGGCTCAGGATGACATATACAAAGTACCGCGCAAACATCCTGATATGTAATTGATTGTTCCTGTATGCAGGAGCAGTGTATGCAACCAAAAAGGGAACTGCCTTTTTATGCGGCAGTTCCCTTTTTGGTTATTTTTTTCCGCGAAGCTCGATGATACGGTCGCGCAGGACGGCAGCATATTCATACTCCATCATCCGAGCGGCAGCCTTCATTTCCTTTTCCAGCCGCGCAATTTCGCGTTCACGTTCCGCCTTCGTCATCTTCACGCCGTCCGCACGGGCTGAATCCGCTTCGGACTGCGTGATCTCAATCAGCTCGCGCACATCCTTGACGATCGTTTTCGGAACAATCCCATGCGCCTGATTATAGGCATTCTGAATTCCGCGGCGGCGATTTGTCTCGTCAATGGCAGCACGCATGGCCGCCGTAATCTGATCGGCATACATAATAACCCTGCCCTCCGCATTTCGGGCTGCACGTCCGATTGTCTGGATCAGGCTGGTTTCGCTTCGCAGAAAGCCTTCCTTATCGGCATCGAGGATTGCGACCAAAGAAACCTCCGGCAGATCCAGACCCTCACGCAGAAGATTGATTCCGACCAGAACATCAAATTTTGCCATTCGCAGATCGCGCAGAATCTCCACCCGTTCCAGCGCGGCAACATCGGAATGCATATAGCGTACCCGAATTCCCGCCTGCTGCAAATAGCTTGTCAGATCCTCCGCCATCTTTTTGGTCAGCGTTGTTACAAGAACTCGTTCCTTGCGCTCAACCACACGGTTGCATTCGCCGATCAGATCGTCAATTTGTCCCTCAATGGGTCGAACGAATATTTCCGGATCCAGCAGTCCGGTCGGTCGGATCACCTGCTCGGCAATTTGTCCGGCACGGCTGCGCTCGAATTCGGCCGGTGTTGCCGAAACATAAACCGCCTGCTTGATCTTGTTTTCAAATTCCGGAAACGTCAAGGGACGGTTATCAAACGCACTGGGCAGACGGAAGCCGTAATTCACAAGACTTTCCTTGCGGCTGCGATCGCCTGCATACATTGCGCGCACCTGCGGCAGCGTAACATGGCTTTCATCTACAAACAGCAGAAAATCGTCAGGGAAATAATCCATCAGCGTCATCGGCGGCGTGCCCGGCGCACGACCCGTGATGATGCGGGAATAGTTCTCAATGCCGCTGCAAAATCCAATCTCCTGCAGCATTTCAATGTCATACATCGTGCGCTGGCGGATGCGCTGCGCCT
>JAEDKB010000135.1 GCA_016296045.1 Oscillospiraceae bacterium | reverse complement strand
TATGTCATTCTGAGGAACGAAGTGACGAAGAATCTTTTCTCTTTCGATACTGCGAGGATCCTTCGCTGACGCTCAGGATGACATCCTCTGTTCGGGTGCGTTGCCCGTACTGCGGAGCGGCGAGGATCCTTCGCGTTCGCTCAGGATGACATAGAAAGAAAGCTTTTTTCGACACGCTGTAATTTAAGGACTGCTGTTGCAGTCCTTAAATTCAATATTATCTCTGCATTGCGGGAACGACATCCATATCCGTACGCAGATTGGAATCTGAAATCAGATGACGCGGACACACTGCCGCACAGCTTCCGCAGGAGACACATTTGCTGTAATCCACGGTAGCAAGATTGTTGACCACATGAATGGCATCGTACTCGCAAATCTTTTCGCACAGATGGCAGCCGACGCAGCCGATATCGCAGACCTTTCTGGTGTTTGCGCCGCGCTCCTGATTGGAGCAGGCGACCACGATATCCGTATTGTAGGTGACCGGAATGATGACCTTGCGCGGGCAGGTCTCCACGCACTGCATACAGCCGGTGCATTTGTCCGCATCGACCCGCGCCGCACCGTTTACCACATGGATGGCATCGAATTTGCACACCTGCGTGCAGGTGCCGAAGCCCAAACAGCCGTTGGGGCAGGCAGAAGGGCCGTCACCGCCGACAAACATCGCGCTGCGGCAGTCCGAAATGCCCTCATAAATTCCCTTTTGCAGATGGTTCTGGCCGCGGCATTTGACCATGGCGACCTTTTTTTCGACCTCCACGGCTTCCACGCCCATGATTTCGGACATTTTTTTCGCCGATGCGGCACCTCCGGCGGCGCAAAGACCGATCTTTGCCCTGCCGTCGATCACCGCCTGCGCGTACGCCTGACAGCCTGCAAAGCCGCAGCCGCCGCAGTTGGCACCCGGAAGTGCGTCTGTCAGCTTCGGCAGACGTTCATCCGTCTTGACGGCAAACACCTTGGAAGCAATCGCGAGAACCGCGCCGAATACACCGCCCATGACGGCAAGCACGGCAACCGCATATAAAATTTTTACCATCTCGGCACCTCCCTAAAAGACCTTGAAGCCGGAGAAGCCCATAAAGGACAGCGCCAGCAGACCCGCAGCGATCAGCGCGAGCGGAAAGCCCCGAAATGCCTTCGGACAGTCGCAGTCCTCCAGACGCTCACGCACGGAGGAGAACAGGACGATGGCCAGTGTGAAGCCGATGCCGCCGGTTACGCCGTAGACAACGGATTCAATGAAGGTATAGCCGTTCTGGATGTTCAGAAGCGCAACACCCAGCACCGCGCAGTTGGTGGTAATCAGCGGCAGATAGATGCCGAGCGCCTGATAGAGTGCCGGCAGCGCCTTTTGCAGGAACATTTCGACAAACTGCACCAGCGCGGCAATGACAAGGATGAACACCACCGTCTGCATATACTCCAGTCCCAGACGGATCAGCAGAAACTCATTGACCGCCCAGGTTGCCGCAGACGCAAGCGCCATGACGAAAATGACGGCGACACCCATGCCGAGCGCCGTATCGGTTTTCTTGGAAACGCCCATGAACGGGCAGATGCCGAGGAATTTTACGAGAATAAAGTTTTCTGCCAGAATGGCATTGAGAGAGATGGTAAACAGCGTAATAAAGGTGCTCATTCAACCGCCTCCTTTTGTGCTTCCTTCTGCGCGATGCGCCGATTCAGCCATTGCGTAAAGGCAATCAGACATCCAAGCGTCAGAAAACCGCCGACCGGCAAAATCACCAGCAGCGCCGGATACTGCTCCGGCAGGATTCGGATGCCGTCGGTCGCGCCGAAGGACCCTGCTCCGAACACGCCCTTGCCGAACGTGCCGCTGCCCAAAAATTCACGGATGATGCACATGACCACAAGCGCCGCCGTATAGCCGATGCCCTGCGTCAGTCCGTCCGCGGCAGAAGCAAGCACACCGTGCTTGGAGGCAAACGCCTCCGCTCTGCCGAGGATGATGCAGTTGACAACGATCAGCGGAATGAACACGCCGAGGCTTTCGGAAAGCGCCGGAACATATGCCTTGAGCAGCAGATCGACCATTGTGACAAAGCCTGCAATGACAACGATGTACGCCGCAATGCGGATTTTATCGGGTATGACCTTTCGCAGAAGCGAAATGACCACGTTCGAGCAGATCAGAATGACCATAACGCTCAGTCCCATGCCGATGCCGTTGAACAAGGTCGTGGTGATCGCCATGGTGGAGCACATGCCCAGAAGCTGGCTCAGAACCGGATTGTTGGTCAGAAGGCCGTCCTTGAGTTGTTTCTTAAAACTCATTTACTGCACCCCCTTGACAAATTCCAAAGCAAGATTGACACCGCTTGTAACGGCACGGGAGGTCACCGTCGCGCCCGTCAGCGCTTCGATCGTTCCGCCGTCCTTGACGACGGCGAGCGTCCCCTCCGCGCCGGAAAATTGAGTTCTGAAGTCCTCTCGGGTGCAGTTGGCGCCCAGAGAAGCCGTTTCGGAATGGGAAACGATGCTGACGCCGGCAACCCTGCCGTCTGCGTCAATGCCGACCATCATGTTGATCGCGCCGCCGAAGCCGTTGACCGTTACATCGACAACATAGCCCAGATCATCTGCGCGATAGGCGGCGTTGATGCCCTCCGCAGACACCTCCAGCGGCTCGTAGTTCTCCGCCGGAAGCACCTCCTGCATGGCATTTTTCGCCTTTTCCCTCTGACCGGCGGCAATTTTATCCTCCGTCAGATAATTGACAAAGCCCAAAAGTCCGGCAACCACCGCCGTGATGAGCAAAAGCGTTACGGTCAGACGAAGAATGTACTTTCCGTTTTTCATTCCGTCTCACCGCCCCTCTTCTTTTTCTGCTTGATTGCACCGAAGCGTGCGGGAATGCCCATTTTATCAAAGAAGCCGACGCAGCAGTTCATAATCAGAATCGCAAACGTGACACCCTCGGGCATCGCTCCGAAATAGCGGAACAGAACGGTCAGAACGCCGCAGCCGACACCGTAGGCAAGCTGCCCGAAATGCGTAACAGGCGAGGTTGTGTAATCCGTTGCCATAAAGATGGCTCCGAGCAGCAGACCGCCGGACAGAAGCTGACAGAGCATCCAGTCGAAAAAGTCGTTGCCGCCGCGTGGGAAGAGCATTGTCAGAACGGCGACCGACGCAAGATACGCCGTCGGAATCCGCCAGGAGATGACCTTGCGAATCAGGAGGTAAGCTCCGCCGACGAGCAATGCCGCCGCGGAAACCTCACCGAGACTTCCGCCGCATCTGCCCAGAAACAGCTCCAGAACGCTGCAATTCGGCAGCGAGCCGGCAGCCAGCGCCTCCATCGGCGTGGCAGAGCTGACGGCATCGAGCAGCTTGACCTCATGATACGCACCCGAGGTCATTGCGCTCGTCCAGCTAAACATCATAAGCGCTCTTGCCGCCAGCGCGGGGTTGACAATGTTCATGCCGATTCCGCCGAAGAGCTGCTTGACAACCACAATGGCAAAGAAATCTCCGATCAGAATCATCCAGTAGGGTACATTCGCCGGACACACAAACGCAATCAGCACGCCCGTAACAACCGCAGACCAGTCTCCGACCGTGCAGTCCTTTTTCATCATCCTGCGGTAGCCCCATTCAAAGAACACGCAGCCCGCCACGGAAAACGCCGTGAGCGTCAGCACTCTCCAGCCGAACAGGACGATCGCCGCAATCAGCGCCGGCACAAGCGCGATACACACGTCGCGCATAATGACCGCCGTGGAATTGCTGCTGTGCGCGTGCGGTGAGGAGGAAATGGTCAGATTCAAAGGTTCGATCTTCTTCACTTTCTCCCCTCCTTTGCCTTGGCATCGCGCAGCAGCTTTTTCGCCGTTCGGAAGCTCTGCACCAGATGGATTCCGGCAGGACAGCCATAGGCGCAGCTTCCGCATTCGATGCAGTCCATCACGTTGCCCTTTTCCAGCTTCTCCAATTCACCGCGAAGCTGCGCACGGTGGAGCATCAATGGCATTAAGTGCATCGGACAGACATCCACACACTTGCCGCAGCGGATACAATGCGGCGTTTTTACCTCATGATTGTCCGATTGTGCAAAGCACGTCAGCGCATTGTTGCCCTTGATCGTGCCGCATTGCAGCGTGGGCTGGGCAATTCCCATCATCGGGCCGCCGCAGAGAACCTTATACGGCTGGCTTGCAAAGCCGCCTGCCGCCTCCACCAGATCGGAATAGAGCGTTCCGATCGGCGCGAGGAAATTGGACGGTCTGGCAATCGCCTTGCCGGTAACGGTGATGGCACGGCGCACCAGCGGCATTCCGTCATAGACCGCGTCATAGATCGCCGCGCAGGTTGCCACATTGAACACCGCGCAGCCGACCGCCGCAGGCAGTCCGCCCGGAGGCACGAGCCGTCCGGTCACCGCCTGAATGAGCTGCTTTTCCGCGCCCTGCGGATAGCGCACGCGCAGGGGAAGCAATTCCACATCCTCCGTCAGCACGCCGCGCATGGCCTCAATCGCTTCGGGCTTGTTTGCCTCGATGCCGATGGCCGTGCGCTCCGGCTGAAGAATCTTCTGAAGGACGCGCAGACCTCCGATGATACGCTCCGGCGTTTCCCGCATCAGACGGTCATCCGCCGTTATGTATGGCTCGCACTCCGCGCCGTTGACAATGACCGTATCGACCTTGCCCAGACCGGAAGAAATTTTTACATTCGTAGGAAAGCCGGCACCGCCCATGCCGGTAATGCCTGCCTCACGAATCAGCGCGATCAGCTCCTCGCCGCTCAGATCCGCAATGCTTTCGCGTTTGTGAATGTCCGGACAGAGCGTATCGCGTCCGTCGCTTTCGATCACAACGCAGGTGCCTTTTACGCCGGAGGGTGTCGGACGATTGTCCACGGCAACAACCGTGCCGGAAACGGACGCGTGAACGGGAACGCACAAGCCCTCCGCGTCGCCGATCTTCTGACCGATCGTTACACGGTCTCCGATCTTGACCAGCGGGGTACAGGGCCGTCCGATATGCTGCGACATCGCAATGCTGACCTGCTTCGGACGAAACGGCACAATGGGCGCATTTTCGGTCAGTTCCTTATAGCCCTTCGGGTGAACGCCTCCAAAAAAGAATCGAGCCATAATCCGCATCACCTCAATTCATATTTATACATATCAACTATACCATACCGTATCATAAAAATCCAGAATTTCAGCTATTATTTTCTTTCCTTTTCGGGAAAAATAGACCGCTGCTCACAGCGGTCAGACTGTCGATAAAGGTCCAAACCGTCAAAACGAAGTATAGTATAATTTTATGC
>JAEDKB010000134.1 GCA_016296045.1 Oscillospiraceae bacterium | reverse complement strand
CTGTCGCCTTTGCCTGAAGCGCAAGCTGGATTGCCCTTATGGTGTTGATTGTTGCTATGGCTCCTTTGACCGTGACATACCCTCCGGCAAGAAGCGTCAAATCCGCAATCAGTTTCTGCGTGCCTTTATCCATGTTGTTGAAGGATGCGAGAAGCGGAGTAAGCGCACCATTCAACGTCAGAATGTTTTTTGCAGACTCTCCGACCTGAATACTGATCTTGTTGAAAGTATCCGGAAGACTTGCAATCTGTTTATCCAGATTCTGTGCCTGTGCCGCAAATGCTTCTGCGGATGAACCTGCCTTGTTCTCGAAGATTTCCATATTGTCGGCAAACATCTTGTATTGTCCGCCGGCAAGCGCGACTGCCGCCCTCATTCCCTCGATGGACGGCACAATCTGCGCAATGGCTTCGGTATTGGTTCCGACTTTCGAGTTGAGCTCCGCCATAACTCCGGAAAGCCCCTTCGACTTCAACGCCGCGGCATTCAGCTCAATTCCGTATTTCTGCGCGACTTTTGTCGCTTCGTCTGTCGGCTTGATGAAAGCGGTAATCAGTGCGGACAGAGACGTGATAGCCCGTTCCGTCGGCATTGTCGTGGTAAGGGTTGCCGCCGCTGCGCCGAGTTCATCAAGTGACACCCCCGCATTTGCCGCTACTCCGGCAACGGAACCGATGACATTTGCAAAAGAGCTTCCCGTTGTTTTTCCCTGTTTGACAACTTGAAAAAACATATCGGAAATTTCCGTCACATCGTTTGCGGTTTTACCGTATGCGTTCATAATGGATGTGACGGCATCCATGGTCGGAATCTGACCGGCTACAATCGCCTGAGAGAGTTTTCCGACTTCTCCGGTAAACTTCACCAGTTCTTTTTCCGTCCCGCGGACGCCGGACGAATACGCAAAGTAAAGCGCACCGGCATTGTCTGCCGCGGAACCAAGACGGGAATCCAGTGAAAGCAGTTCACTTCTTACCTTGCTTAAATCAAGTTCTGAGGCAATGGATTTGATATTGTAAAGCTCGCGGTTGAATGCCATGGAAGCGGCGGCAGCCCGCTTCATATAGGCAATGACGGACGCGGAACCGAACGCCAGCCCCAGGTTTTTCATAACCTCTCCGGCAAGCGTGCTCGACTGATTCAATTTCTGATTGAACGCATTCAGACTGCTTTCTGCATTTCTGCTTTTGCATTCGACCGCTAACGTTACAATATCTGCTTCAGTCATTTTTATCTGTCCCGTCCTTCGTATATTCTCATTGCCTCGCGCCGCTTCCGTTCCTCAAGCGGAAGTTTTTCTTCTTCTGCCTTCTGTTGTTCCAGAATTTCCCTGAAAACGGGAAGTTCCGCCCGGTCTAACGGCTCTTTTCTCTGATATTTCTTTTTATGATCGCAGGTCAGGTCAAACAGAATTTCCTGAATCCCGTGAAGATAGAGCATCAGCTTATGCTGATATTCAAATTCAGTTTTCAGTTTTTCCTGTTCGATCTTCTCTTTTTCAAGTTCAAAATATGCTTCCGCCTCCCACAGCCAGATGGCGTCTTTCAGTGAAAGAGGCAGAAGCGGGGAAAAGTCTTTGTATTTTGCGCAAAGATAAATCAGCCTTGCGTAACTGTCGCCGATGCAGAATCTGCCGGAAGAGATTTTTTTTTAACCTCCTCGGTTTCTTCTTCAATGGCTTTTTTATACCTGTTGGTCAACTCGTAAACGGCATTGGCGATTTTGACCGCCGCCTCACGTGCGTTTTCAATCAGATAAGGCGCAACAAACACATCCATATCCGCGCCGTAAATCAGCGCGGTCTGGACAAGCTGTTCATGGTTTGCCGTTGCCGGAAGCCCGTCAAGGGCAAGCTGACCCCTGCCTCCGAGCGCATGAACGGTGACAAGCTGCTTTTCTCCTGCAATCTCAACTTCCACATCCTCGTGCGGAAGTTCAAGAATCTTGAGTTTTGACAGGTCAAGCCGTTTTACTTTGCTGTTGTCTTCCATGATTCATTTCCTTATTCGCTTACCGGACCGTTGATTGTAAACGTCACTGTGAATCCCGGCTGTCCTTCGGCAACATCCCCGGACGGCGAACCGACGTTCTTCACCTGTGCATTGTAGGATTTCGTCCACGTTGCTCCGGTGACTTTCGATTCAAATTTCAGGACTTTTGAAGTTCCAGCCTCTTTGTCTTCGATGAGGGAATCACGAACCGTGTTGTCAAAGAATACGTCGATGTCATAATCGGCATATTTCTGGTTTGGCGTGTTTTTCGTGAAACTCCGCTCATTGGTTTCCACTTCGTAAGAAGTGTTTTCCGTTGTCGCCGGAAGCCCGGAAAATGTTCCGAGAAACTCAATCGCGTTTTCTGCCCATGTTACGACAATTTCTTTGCTGCTGAGCAGCGGCGCTGTTCCTGCCATTTTTTAATCTCCTTATGTTTGGTTGGCTGTTTTTTATTCTTCACTTTTTGTAATTTGCTCATACCATTTTCTCTTTTCTCTGAGTTTTGTTAACTGAAGGAGGAAAGCGGCGCTCAGTCCTACACCGCCTTGTCGGACTGCCTTTCAGCAGCCCTATCCTCCCTTAACCCGGATTGTCAATTTGCGAAAACCTGAAGATAGAAAAGCAACTTCTGTGAATACCATTCTTCTTCCGTGGCCGTGCTCAAACGAATGCGTTTCACTTCAACTTTCAGCTGCGGCATTCCGGAAATCTCGACTCTTGATTTTTCACCTGCAATGTCAAACTCTTCCTCAATCGCATTTGCGATCTGCCCCACCGTCATGGTTCCGGTATTCAGCGGGACAAAAATATCGTATTGAATCAGTGGACTTGTCGGAATCCATACGCGCCTGTTTGTGAGAAGCTGTTCTTCCCCTCCCAGCCATGTTTCCCGAATCCACAATTTTTTCCCTTTGGGATCGAAGTTCTTGTTTTCAAACTGAAAATCTTTATCCGTTGCAATATCTTTCTCAATGATACGGACTCGCATTGCGTTTCTTATGACTTCATCAAGAATAGCCATATTATTCTCCTGCCTCTCTGATTGCTTCGCTTACAAGTTTATTGATCTGATTTTGAACTCCTGAAACGGTGATTTCCACAAACCGCGCCGGAGCCTGTCTGCTCCATCCCTCATTCAGTCTTTTGGCATAAGGAGCCGAATTGCAGATAAACAATGAATCTTTCAAATCGAAATTGGAGAAAACGGTAATCGGTCTGTTCAGGTCTATTCCCTTGTTTTCATGCAGTTCATACCGTGTAGTTACTCCGTTGACACTGCACCACCAGTTCCAGCGGAAATTCCCGGTATCGACCGGCGATACGATCATAAGCTGGCGATACAGTTCAATCGTTGCCATTTTCATAAAGGATTTGATGCGCCGTTCATTGCGCGCCTGAAATCTCCGCAGGGCATTCTTGTCATTGATGTTGAATTTCATAGATTAAGCCCTCAGCGTAAAGTAATAATCCGCCGGCTGATTCTGCATCCATTGTTCGCCGCGAATTGCGCCGATGCGGTAAGTTGTGCCGGAAAAAGTGATAGTGTCAATCCCTGCAACAATTCCTCCGGTGACAGGGTCAAACGGGCGCATGTCTTCAAGCGTCTTTTTTACCTGGTTTACAATAATTTCCGGGTCATCGCCGTGACTTGCCCGTGATGCCGCAATGACATCATAGGGTATCCGCATGATTTGATCTCCGGCAAGATAATTTTTTCCGTCAACAAGGCGCACATTCACCGGTTCCGGAGGATAACAGATGATATTGCGCCTGATTTCCGTGTTGATGTCAAGTCCTGTCGCATAATCATAATCATTGATTATATAAGTCAGGATTGCCTCATTTTTAAAAATCTTAGCCTTGACCAGCTTACTGCTTATCTTCTGAAGTGGTGTAGTCATAAAAAAGTAATCCTTTTTACCACACCCCGGATTGTCAATTAAAGCCGATGAGATATATTACCCTAAGGAGGTTGCAATGCGTCTTAAAAAAAATCATATCATTAATAACAGCCGTAACAGTATTTATTATTTTGGCGATAATTGCATTAATCTGTTACCGTCATGCGCACCGCAACGATCACAAATACTGGATTAATCACCGATCAGGCGTGATCCATAATTACAGATGCAGACACTTTGACGGCAAGCCTGACAATCAGCTTACCGATCATTTGCCCGATGCCGGAGACACCTTCTATCGCGATTGCCGCATTTGCGGCGGACGTGCCCCTAAATAATATTTTTTTAGCCTTAAAAATAAAAAAAACGCTAAAAAAATACAATTTGCCTCTTGACAAACGCTAAAAAAGTATTATAATATATAGCAAACAGGCGAGAATGACGCCTTAAACAAATAAAAAAAGAAAGGGCAATCAAAATGGCAACACTCAGCATGGACAACGTCTTAGCGAAACAACAGTAAAAGAACTCAATGATTACGAAATCAGAATACTCATTGATAACATCGGACTTTTAGAGCGCGATGAAAACTATCTCAAGGCGGATAAAGCCGCCGAATCTTCTGATAATGACCGCGAATGGGCGGAAAAATTTGTCGAAACCTACGATGGAGAAATAATAATTGGCTAACAGCAAGTGCCCCGGAGAAATCCGGGGCTTTTTGCATTGAGGTAAAAAATGACTCTGGAAGAATGGAGAAGAAAGAATCGTATCACGGCAAAAGATGCTGCCGTGATATTGGGAATGACAAATCCGCATACAATCTATCATGCCGAAAAAAAGAAAAATCCGCGTCTTGAGGCGTTTATAAGAGTGGTTTCCGAAATCCCGGAAGTCCGGTTTGTGGAAAACAGCTCTTACGGCTTGCCAGCGGCTTTAATAGGCGGAGACGGCACAGAGTATGCCCCTGCTGATATTGTGCGCTCAGACGGGCGCGCGGCGGGCTTGATTGTATATTTATGGGCGGGACTGCCGGACAGAACGGAAACGGAGTATCAAATGGCGAAAAAATATCTGTTTCAGTGGGCGGAAGGTCCGCATTTGAGGTGATTTGATTTTCAGACATTGCAAGTTATATTATTCCGGGCGTTCATTCCGCCCCGGCTGGTCGGATTGCCCGCCAGCCGTCATTTTTTTTGAAGCAGGAAAAAATGAAGCGTCCCTACCGTATAAAAATATATACCCGGCAACGTTCGCTCCCCGTTCGGGGTTTCTATATCCCCGTTCGGGGTTCTTCTGCTTTGGTGTTACTATCATCCGTTTCCGCCGCCTGACGGCGTTTCTCCAGCTCCTCAAGCGCGGCTTTCGCATCGGCTTCACTTCCCGCCGTAAAATCATATTCGATAATGTGTTCCTCCGTTCCGAACAACGACTTTGTTTTCATGGACTTGAAGTAACCCGCCGT
>JAEDKB010000133.1 GCA_016296045.1 Oscillospiraceae bacterium | reverse complement strand
GCAACAATAAGACCAAAGTCTTAAAACGGGTCTGCTTCGGGATGCGTAACTTCCGCAATTTCAGGAACAGAATCCTCTTCTGCCGTACATAAAAATCGTGCCGAAGCCTTCACTCCGACACGACTTGCGATTATTTCTTTTTTATCTCTACCCCAACTATTGACATAGAGCCTTTTAATTTAAGAGAAAAATGGCGATAGCTATAGATTTACTTATACCTTGGAAATCATACCACAATCGATTGGCAAAATCAAGCATTCTTTATTTTTATTCTCAAATTTTTTGTCCTTTTTTTCGCGTTCTATTTCTTTTTCCGCGAAACAATCAGCACACATCTTTTCGTATTTTTCCATCGGTACGGTACACGGTAATTTCTCCGGCAACCATAATCATTCGGGATGTTTCACATAACCGGTTACTTTATTACGACACCTCAAAATGTCGATGCGGAAATGAACGATTTGGCAGTTGAAATTATATTCGGTATATGCTATTATTTATAATGTATATAGTGGCGATATATCGGATGTTCTCATCGGGAGGTTTTTATGATTGATCTGCACTGCCATATTATTCCCTGGATCGACGACGGCGCCGACAATGCCGCCGTTGCCTGTGAGATGGCAGTGCACGCCCTGAACTCCGGCGTAAAAACCATTGTTGCCACGCCGCATTGCAATCTGATGGGTGCCCGTCCGAATTTTCGCGGCCGTACCTATAACGAGTGTATTTCCATATTTCGTGCGCTTCTTCGTCAACACAACATCCCGATTGAGATACTTCCGGGTGCGGAGCTGTTTGCGCATCCTTCCAATCTCCGCCGCATTTTGGGAGAGCGTCGTGTCATGACGCTGAACAACTCCCGATATCTGCTTGTAGAGTTTAACTTTACCGCTCCCGGCGAGGAAATAACCGATGCGTTGGAGTTGATCTCCCGACGCTCATTGGTTCCGGTTGTTGCACATCCGGAACGCTATGCAGCCGTACAGCATGATCCTTCTCTGGTCGCCCGGTGGTTCCGAAGAGGTTACATCATTCAGGTCAACAAAGGCAGTATTCTCGGTCGTCTTGGTGAAGGTGCACACGCTGCCGGCATCCATCTGCTTCGCTCCGGTCTGATCCATGTGATTGCCAGCGACGCGCATGATGCCTATTACCGTCCCACCGGATTTCAGTCTCTTCTGCCGGTGCTCAGGCGTCTTTGTCCGCGGGAGTATATTGACCTTTTACTGCTTGAGAATCCGAAGCACATCATTGAAGACAGAAGAATTCTTCCTCCCTGAATTGGGTATTACAAGAGGTTTTTTCTATGAGAAATTTACAAATCATTGTCATTACCGTTTTTCTACTCGTCGCAGTCGCCTTTACCTCCTTTTTCTGCTACGATCGCTTGATGAACGACCATACTGCGCCGGTCATTGTGTGCGACGGTGTTCCGCTCTATGTCAGCATCACCGCAACCGATAAGGAGCTTTGTGCCGGTCTGACTGCCACAGATGATGTTGACGGTGACATTACCGACCGGATCGTAGTGCGGAAGGTTTCACAGTTGGTCGGTTCCAACAGCGCGCTGATCTACTACGCGGTGTTCGATTCTTCCTCAAATTACTGTACCTTCAGCCGTTCTGTGCAGTATACCGATTACTGCAAGCCCCGCTTTGCGCTGTCAAAGCCGCTTTCCTATAATGTCAGCAGCACAGTGTTTTTGCAGGATCGTCTTACTGCATATGACACTCTCGACGGCGATATTTCCTCAAGAATCCGTCTATCCTCCAATTCCATTAACAATACCGTTCCCGGTGATTATCCGATTACGATCCAGGTGACCAACAGGACGGGCGATACGGCTGTTGCAACGCTGACCGTCCGAATTGAAAACACCGATACGCGTCAGCCGATCATCAACCTGACGGATTATCTGATCTATGCCGAATTGGGTGAAGAACTGACGGAGGATACGCTTCGCTCTTATATCAACAACGTCAAGCAGTCGTATGCCGGCGGCGAAATAGATATCAACGAAGTTTCTATTCTCAGCGATGTCGATACCTCAACACGCGGCAGCTACAATGTTACCTATACATACACGAATGCTGCCGGCTACACCGCATCGGTCCTTATGACCGTTATTGTTGAATAAGGAGGTGCTGTTTTGGAAGAAAAGAAACGCATCCAATGGTCTGATTTTGAGCCATTATGCATCATCCGATTTGTGTTGCGGCATTTCTGGATGGTATTTCTGACGGCTTTAATTGCCGCCATGGGATTATATCTTGTGCAAGGTCTCTTTATGACGGCATCTTTTAACAGCACAGTCACCTTTGCCATTACCTCGCGCAACTCCGCAAGCTCCTCCTTTTCCAGCACCGCCGCGACCACAACGGTTGCCTCCCGCATGGGCGAGCTGCTTTCAAGTGATATTGTCCAGAACGCAGCGGCAAAGCGTATGGGTCTGTCCTCCTTCCCTGCACAGGTCAGCATCCAATCTCCAAGCAACACAAACATTCTGATTATGGATGTGACCGCAAGTTCTCCGGAGCTTGCATATAAAAGTGCTCTGGCGATCATGGATTGCCATACGGAATACTCGCAAAGTGTTTTTTCAAGCGTTGTTTTAAACAACATCAACGGCCCGACCATTGCCTCAACCGCTAACAGTTCAAGCTCGCGTGCTCTCCTGCTTCAGATCGCCGCTCCCATCGGTGCAGCCGCCATGATCGTTCTGCTGATTATGCTGGCAATCCAAGCCGACACGATTCAAACACCGACCGGTGCCAAGCATCAGGTAGAGGGCAAGCAGCTTGCCACGATTTTCCATGAGCGAAAGAATCGTACTCTTCGCAGTGTTTTAAAGCGCCGGAAAAAATCCCTGCTGATTACCGACCCAACCTGCAGCTTTTATTACACGGAAACCATCCATCAGCTTCGTATCTTTATAGAACGGGCACATGACAAGCAGCATGCTCAGCTCTTTCTGATTACAAGCTGCAGCGAAAACGAAGGCAAATCCACCGTTGCCGCAAATATTGCCCTTTCTCTGGCACAGAAGCACCGCAAGGTTCTTCTTTTGGACGCCGACCTGCGCAAGCCGGCACAGTCCCTTATTTTTGAAGAGCCGGTTGAGTCCGGCAATGGGTTTGGCCGCTTCCTTGCAAAGGACTTTACGGAAGCTGATCTGGACAAGGCCATTGTTCATTCAGAAGCATCGAACCTTTACACGCTTTATTCCGAAAGCGTTCGTCGGAAGAAGATGGAATCCTTAACAACCGAATCCTTCGCTCCCGTGCTGGAAATGCTTCGCAAGAAATTCAGTTATATCATTATAGACACGCCGCCCATGGGGCTGTTTGCCGATACGGAAGTCCTTGCAGATGCCTCAGATGCGTCCATTCTTGTCGTTAAACAGGATCAGGTTTCGGCCATTGCCGTCAACGACGCCATTGATACACTGATGGAATCCAAATCCGTCTTCCTCGGCTATGTTTTGAACAACATACGTTCCATCCGTTCTATTGCATTGCCTTCCGCCGACTACGGCTACGGCTATGGTTACGGCTACGGCTATGGTTATGGCTACGGCTATGGCTATGGGCGCAAAAAGGACAAGCGAAGCTCCTCCAAGAATGTCGCCGGAAAGGAGGAGAAAAACCATGGATGAAAAAAAGACAAGCAGTGGGTTTCTGGACTTTAATTTTGCCGTCCTTCTGCACAATTTTGCAAATGCCGCAAAGCGGCTGATCTGGTTTGTAATCCTGTTGAGCGTCATCGTCGGAGCAGTGGTCTATGTTCGGGTGGATAAAAGCTTTGTTCCAAGTTACTCTGTCTCGGCAGTCTTTTCCGTTCATGCCAGCTACGCCGCTTCAACTGACATTGGAAGCCACAGCGATTTCCTGGACAGCAATGCCGCCCAGATGCTTTCTCAAACCTTTCCTTATGTCATTCAAAGCGAAAATGCCAGAATGCTGCTGAGTCTGGAGCTCGGCAAAAGTGTCGTCCGTCCTATCATTACCGCGACCTCTACCGCAGATGCCGGTCTGTTCACCATGACGGTTACCGATACGGATCCGGAGGAGGCGTATGAGACGCTGAAAGCCGCCATTACGATCTATCCTCAGGCTGCCAGCAGTATTCTCGGTGACACGCAGATCAATGTGATCAATATGCCGCTCTCCCCTCCGACAGAGCCTGACAACCGCAATACCGCTCTTGCTTCTGCGCTGAAAATCGCCGCTGTTGTCTTCTTTTTCGGACTGCTTGCGATTTTTCTGCTCTCTCTTGCAAGAAAAACCGTTCATTCCGCAGAAGATCTGCGAAAGCTGGTCAATTTGAAATGTCTGGCATATATTCCGCGGGTGAAACTAAAAAAGCATACCAACAAGTCCAATTTGACCTTAACGATCACCAATCCGCGTGTAAACTCCTCCTTCAGCGAATGTGTTCGAAATCTGCGCGTGAAACTGCAAAAGGTTCTGCCCAGCAAAGACGGATGCAAGGTTCTGCTGATTACAAGCACCCTTCCGAACGAGGGAAAAACCACCGTTGCGACCAATTTGGCTCTGTCCCTCGCCGCAGAGGGAAAACACGTCATATTGATCGACGGCGACCTCCGAAAACAGTCCCTGAAGGCTTCGGTCGGGCTTTCGGAGCCCTCCGATGGCCTTGTGGAGATTCTCTCCGGTGATCTGAAAAATTTCCATCTGCTCAATGTCCCGAATTCCACCCTGCTCCTGATCTGCGGCGATGAAACGACGGACCGTCCGCAGCCTCTGCTCGATACGCCGAAAATGCGTCAGCTTCTGGATCATCTGAAGGAATCGATGGACTATATTATCATCGACTCGCCCCCTGCCGGTATTCTTTCTGATGCGGCAACGACCGCAAAATATGCAGACGCAACTCTTTACGTTGTTCGTCAGGACCTTGCCAACTGCACACAGATTGTCAATTCGATCCAGTCGCTGTCCTCAAACGGCGTAAATATCATCGGCTGTATTTTGAATCAGACGCAGGCCGGAACAACCCGCTACGGCTATGCCTCAAAGTATGCCAATAACTATGGCTACAGCTACGGCTATAAGTACTCCAACAATTACTATTATTACGGTAAAAAGCAATACAGTCGCTATGCAGAGGCGGAAGATACTGCTGAAACCTTGTCCAAGGAACTTTCCGATGCGCTCAGCAGCAATCACAATAATGAAGAAGAATAAATGATAGAAAGGATGTGCCCAATGAGTTTGTTACGAAAAATATTCCGCAGGCTTCAAGACGGCACCCTTCGCGATATCGGAAAAGAAACGTATTGGATCTATCATCATACCCGCTCGTATCGGAAAGCCATCTTTCTGTATACCCTTTTAGGTCTGGCTTCAAC
>JAEDKB010000132.1 GCA_016296045.1 Oscillospiraceae bacterium | reverse complement strand
CTTACTAAAAACCAAAGGTTTTTAGTAAGAATTAGTATTAGAATGACATATACGGGAGGTGCTCCGGATAGAATTCAGGGTTTCTGTCAGGGATTCGTATGACTCTCTATTTACGCTTCCTTCCACGCGGAAGCCTTGTTCAAAACATATTGCTGCATTTCCTCACGGTCGATCACGTCCGTATGGCGTACCTGCTTCCGGCGCAGCGTGGCAAGCCCCTGCGGAACCGGAACCTTTGTCAGCTCATGCAGACGCTCCATGATGGTAAACTCATCGCCGTCCGTATCGCCGCCGATTGCGGAGAGCACCGCCGCCGGGAATTTATAAGGAGAAGCCGTAGAGAGCACCACCACGGGCGCATCACTCTCATAGCCCTCCGCCACATTCCACGCAACCGCCGTATGCGTATCCATCAGATAACCGTGCTCGCGCCAGACCTTGCCGATGGTCTGCTTCGTCTTTTCATCATCGCAGCAGCCCCAGCCGAATTCCGCATGGAGCTTTTCGAGCATTTCGGAAGAAACGGTATAGGCACCCACCTCGCTAAGCTGCTTCATATAGCCCGCAACCTCCGCCTCGTTTTCGCAAAGCAGGTACAGCAGGCGCTCTAAGTTGCTGGAAACAAGAATATCCATCGACGGAGAGATCGTCTTATAAAACGGTCTGCGGCGGTCATAGGTGCCGGTTTTCAAAAAGTCGGTCAGAACATCGTTGCGGTTGGAGGCACAGACCAGCTTTCCGACCGGAAGCCCCATCCGCTTGGCAAGATAGCCCGCCAGAATATCGCCGAAATTGCCCGTCGGAACCACATAGTCCACCTTGTCACCCAGAGAAATTCTGCCCTGCTTCAGCAGATCGGCATAGGCCTTGAAATAGTAGACCACCTGCGGTGCCAGACGGCCGATATTGATTGAGTTTGCCGACGACAGACGCACACCGCAGCCCTCGGGAAGTCCTTTGGAGAAAATCTGCTTGACACCGGTCTGGGTGTCGTCAAAATTGCCGCGCACCGCACAGACGCAGACATTGCTGCCCTCCTGCGTGACCATCTGCGCCTTCTGCACCGCGGAAACACCCGCGTCGGGATAAAACACGATGATCTTCGTGCCCGGAACATCGCAGAAGCCCGCCAGCGCCGCCTTGCCGGTATCGCCGGAGGTCGCGGTCAGGATCAGAATCTCATCGGAGACACCCTCCTGCCTGCGCGCCGCGGTGATAAGCTGCGGCAGCATGGAAAGCGCGACATCCTTAAACGCCGAGGTCGGGCCGCGGAACAGCTCCAGAACATAGCGCTCCCCGACGGGAACCACCGGGGTCAGCTCATCGGTCTCGAATTTTCCGGTATAGGCGCGCTGCACCAGAGCATGCATATCCTCAAAGTCCGGCAGCAGCGTTCCGAGGATTTTTTCCGCCATGCCGAAGGTGTCCAGCTTTAAGGTTCCCTGCCAGTCAAAGCCCTCATAGGCGCGGGTGACAAACAGGCCGCCGTCCTGCGCAAGCCCCTTTAAGACTGCCGCCGTGGAGCTGGCTTTTAATTCCGCATTTCTTGTACTCTGATAATTCATAAGGTTCTCCATTCCGATGGGGCTGCCATCTTTTATTTCTCTCGTCCGATTCGCGGAGGAAAAAGCGGCCTTTCCCTTCGCGCTCCGGCGTTTTTTGCGAAAGATTTTTTGTCGGATTTTTTGCTTGCGTTTTTCTGATGTATATGATATACTGTTTCCCAAGAAAATGCAAGTGTTTTTCTCGCACGGACACTTAATAAAAAAAGAGGTGCTGATTATGACAGAGAAAAAGCCGATGCGAATTGCGCTTTTAGGGCTTGGCACGGTGGGTTACGGCGTTTACGAATACATTCGTGACCGTGAAGATATGGTCGTTGCGTGTGCAATGAGTTTGGTCGTTCCCGATGACGTTACCTGCCCCATCGTCAAAAACATCGAGGAGATTTTTGCTGACAGCAGCATCGATACCGTTGTCGAGGTGATCGGAGGTCTGCATCCGGCCTATGAATGGGTCAGCGGCGCGTTAAAGGCCGGCAAAAATGTTGTCACCGCCAACAAGCTGCTGATCGCCAGACACTATCGCGAGCTTGTCTCTCTGGCAAAGGAAAAGGGTGTCGCGCTGCGCTGCACAGCGGCGGCAGGCGGCGGTATTCCCTGGCTCACCAGTCTGTCCCACTGTGTTCAGCAGGAGCCTGTTGTGGAGATCAGCGGCATCATGAACGGCACAACAAACTTTATGCTCGACACAATGCACACCACCGGCGGCAGCTTTGACGCCGCCTTGAAGCAGGCGCAGCGTCTGGGCTATGCCGAGGCCAATCCTGCCGACGACCTCAACGGCGCGGATGTGCGCCGCAAGCTGGTCATTTCCTCCAACATTGCCTACGGCTGCGTCATCGACGAGGCCGACGTTTCCACCGAGGGCATTGAGCACGTGACCGATGCCGATATTGTTTCCTTCCGCAGCCTCGGCCGCATCTGCAAGCTGATCGCCGAGTCGCGCAAGCTGGAAAACGGGGTCGCCGCCTTTATCGAGCCGTCCCTCGTTCCGCCCTCCATGCCGGAATCCGCGATCCCCGAAAATTATAATCTGATCTCGCTGGTCGGTGAACACATCGGCAAGCAGAGCTTCTACGGTCAGGGCGCAGGCCGTTATCCTACCGCATATAATGTTTTACAGGACTGTGTCGATATTTTGGGCGGTGTCCGCTGCTTCTATACCGACCGTCTGGACGCTGTCAGCGTTGACAATTCTGCCGTCCTTCGTACCTACTACGTCCGCACCAACGGCTCCGACCGCTGGCTGCAAGACAAGACCGACCGCGTTTTAGACTGCGGCCTGATCACCAAACCCGTATCTGTGGCGGAAATCCACGCCTGGGCCAAGCAGAGAAGAGCCGCTGATCCCGACTGCTTCATCGCCTCCCTGCGCTGATTGCCCCCTATTTTAATAAGGAGAGTCCCATGTTAAAAGCTTTGAAATTCGGCGGCACCTCCATGGCGGATGCTGCCCAGTACCGGAAAATCCGCGATATCGTCCGTTCCGATCCGTCCCGCCGCATTGTGGTGGTTTCTGCGGCCGGCAAGCGCTTTTCCGATGACAACAAAATCACCGACCTGCTGTATCTGTGCTTCGCTCATATGAAGTACGGCGTCGAATATGACAGCATTTTTCAAACCATCCGCAGCCGTTACCTTGAGATCCGCGATGAGCTCGGTCTGAGCACCGATCTGGAATCGGATTTTGATCGGCTGAAGGAAAAAATGGAGACCGGCATTTCCAGCGAGGAGCTGGTTTCCCGCGGCGAGTATTTTTCCGCCCGTCTGATGGCAGACTTCCTGGGCTTCGACTTTATCGATGCCTCCAGATGGCTCTACTTCCACTATGACGGCACGGTCGATCAGGAGCGTTCCTATCCCGCTCTGCGCGAGCTCGTCACCGATCGGGGCGCGGTCATTCCCGGCTTCTACGGCGTGATGCCCGACGGCAAGATCCGCACCCTTTCCCGCGGCGGCTCCGATATCACCGGCGCGCTTGCCGCTGCCGCTCTGGATGCCGATGTCTACGAAAACTGGACGGATGTTTCCGGCATCCTGATGGCAGACCCCAGAATCGTCGAAAATCCCAAGACCATTGACCGCGCAACCTATTCCGAGCTGCGTCAGCTTTCCTACAGCGGTGCGCAGGTGCTGCACGAAATGACCGTCTTCCCCGTCCGCGAAAAGGGGATTCCGCTCAACATCCGCAACACCAACGACCCCGAACACCCCGGCACGATGATCTCCGAGGAGTTCAGCGAGCTGCGTGAGCCCGGCCGCTTCATCACCGGCATCGCCGGCAAGAAGGATTATTCCATCGTCACCATCTCCAAAAAGGGCATGGCCGGTGCCGTCGGAACGCTGCGTGCCATTGTGGAATGCTTTGAGCAGAACACCATCCCCATCGTCTACACGCCCACCGGCATTGACGTGATCTCTCTGGTCGTCCCGACAGAGAAGCTGACGCCGCACCTGTACTCCCTGACCGATGACCTGCGCACCCGCATCCATCCGGATCGCATCAAGGTCACCGACAATATCGCCATTGTTGCCGCCGTCGGCAGAAAAATGGCGTTCCGCGCAGGCACCTCCGGCAAAATTTTTGCCGCCCTCGGTGAAAAGGGAATCAACATCCGCATGATCTCTCAGGGGCCGGATGAGCTGAACATTTTGGTCGGCGTGGACGAAAAGGATTACGCCACCACCATTCGTGTACTGTATGATGCTTTTGTAAAGTGAGGATTTGATTTATGAAACAGTATAAAGTAGCCATCCTCGGCGCAACCGGCGCCGTCGGCAAAGAAATGATGAAAATTCTGGCGGAGCGCAAGTTCCCGATTTCCGAGCTGCATCTGCTTGCCAGTGAGCGCAGCGTCGGCACCGTGCTGGAATGGCAGGGAAAGCCCATTTCCGTTGAGCTGGCTTGCGAAAGCGCCTTCGAGGGCATGGATATCGTCCTCGGCGCGGCGGAAAACGACATCGCCAAAAAATTCGCCCCCGCCATCGTCAAGGCAGGTGCCGTCTTTGTTGACAACTCCTCTGCCTTCCGTATGGATCCGAATGTGCCGCTGATCGTTCCGGAAATCAATCCCGAGGACGCAAAAAATCATAACGGCATCATCGCCAATCCGAACTGCTCGACGATCATCACCGTTACCGCCGTCAATGCGCTCAACGCCCTGTCTCCCATCCGCACGATGATCGCCTCGACCTATCAGGCGGTTTCCGGCGCAGGTGCAGGCGGCCCGATTGAGCTTGCCGAGCAGGTCGAAGCCCTTCGCACCGGCAAGAGCATCGAAACAAAGGTCTTCCCGCACCAGATCGCTTATAACCTGATTCCGCAGATCGGCGGCGAGCAGTTTGAAGGCTACACCAGCGAAGAAATGAAAATGCAGAATGAGGGCCGCAAGATTATGCATCTGCCCGACCTCAAGGTCTCCTGCACCTGCGTCCGCGTTCCGGTTGTTCGCAGTCATTCCATCTCCGTGCAGATGCACTTTGACCGCAAAATCACCGTGGAAGAAGCGCGTGAAGTCATTGCCAAGGCACCCGGCTGCAAGCTGGTGGACGATCTGGCAAAGAAGGAATACCCGATGCCGCTGGAAACCTCCGATCAGGATATTGTCTTTGTCGGACGGATCCGCCCCGACCTGACCGATGAAAACGGTCTGTGCCTGTGGTGCTGCGGCGATCAGGTGCGCAAGGGCGCGGCTACCAACGCCGTCCAGATCGCGGAGCTGCTGATTGATAAGGAATAATACTGATTCTTGATTAAAAGGTTTCATCAAGAATCCCGTGTGCTGCGCACACTCACATCGTGCTTAAGGCACGCT
>JAEDKB010000131.1 GCA_016296045.1 Oscillospiraceae bacterium | reverse complement strand
AGTACGGTAGAGTGTGAGTTGCGCAGTAAGTCAAAATGCTTGCGCAGCAAGCCTTCTCGACAGCTTCCGTATTTGATATACTTTGCTGTTTGAACGGCTACAATTCATGCGGTGCACCAAATTTTGTTTTCTTCATTTTGACGGTTTGGACCTTTATCGACAGTTTGAGCGGCAAGGAGAAATCCTTGCCGCTGTTTGCCGTTTACAGGCTGGATTTTTTTCTCGGGATGTAAATGCCGCCGCGATCTGCCAAGACCCTTCCTTCCTCCACGGAAAGCTTGCCGCGCAGCCAAACCTGTGCGATATGGCCTGCAATTTTTGTTCCCTCATAAGGAGCATAATCCACATTTGCCACTTGATCGGCAGCGGTAATGACGCTCTCGCCGTTCGGATCATAAACAACAATGTCTGCATCTGCGCCTTCGGCAATATGACCCTTTCTGGGGAAAGCGCCATAGAGCTTTGCGGGCGCTTCGGAAAGCACTTCGACCATGCGCTCGGCAGAGATTCTGCCTTCGGCGACACCATAGGTATAAAGCAGAACGCCGCGTGTTTCAACGCCGGGCATACCGCCGGGAATTTTTGTAAAGTCGCCGCGTCCGGCATCCTTCTGCTTCAGCGTGAAGCTGCAATGGTCGGTGGAAACGGTTTGAATTTCGCCGTCAGCTAAAGCCTGCCAGAGGACTTCGTTATCGAGCTTTTTCCGCAGGGGAGGCGCGCAGACATATTTTGCGCCCTCAAAATCGGGCTTGCTGTAAAGAGAGTCGTCCATCAACAGGTAGTGAGGACAGGTTTCAACATAAACCTTCTGTCCGCGAGCGCGTGCAGCTTCCACTTCACGCAGACCTGCCTCGCTGGAAAGGTGAACGATCACGACGGGAACATCCGCGAGCTTTGCCATTTTCAGCAGACGGCTGACAGCCTCTGCCTCCAGAACGGAAGGACGGCACTTCGGATGCGCATCCGGATCGGTTTCGCCATTTGCTTTCTTTTCCGCAATCAGAGCGTCGATCACACCGGCGTTCTCGCAATGGACACCGGCAATACCGCCCAATTCCTTCATTTTACGGAGCGCAAGGAACATGGCCTGGTCGCCGATCATCATGGCGGGATAGGTCATGTACATCTTAAAGGAACTGACGCCCTGCTCAAACATTTTTGGCAGTTCAGCAATAATGTCCTCGTTCCAGTCGTCAATGGTCATATGGAAGCCATAGTCACAGGCGGTTCTGCCGTCTGCTTTCTTATGCCATAGGTCAAGACCGTATTGCAGGCTTTCTCCCTTATTCGGGCAGGCGAAGTCGATAACCATAGTGGTGCCGCCGCGAAGGGCGCTGCGGCCGCCGGTATAAAAATCATCGGCAGTGGTCGTGTTGCAGACATCCAGGTCAAAGTGTGTATGAGCGTCAATAAAGCCGGGGAAGAGCAGCTTTCCGCTGACATCTATGATTTGTGCGTCCGGATCACTGATATTCGCTGCAACCTTTTCAATGATTTCGCCGTTTATAAGCACGTCGGCAAGCTGTCTGCCGTCCGCGTTAATTACAGTACCGCCCTTAAGGATTTTTTTCATGGAGAAACAGCTCCTTTATATGGAATGTAATGATAAAAATATTTTATCATGCATTTCGCGAAAAGGGAATAGAGAAATTGAAAAAACTGCGTCGTTCCCGTTCGGAAACGACGCAGTAAATTGTTTGTCAGTCTTTCAGAATTCGGCAGCCGCCAAAGAAGACGTTGTAATAATGTCCGCTGGACAGTGTGCTGATGATGACACCGGTCGAGGGATTTGAGGCATGGATAAACATTCCATCGCCAAGATACAAACCAACGTGTGTAATGCTGCGGTAATTATTGCGGTCGGAATAAGCGCTGCCCATAAAGAATACCAGATCGCCCGGGAGCAGCTCGCTCATGCCAACGTGCAGACCGTCCATATACTGTTCCTGTGCGCCGCGGGAGAAGGAGTAGCCAAAGTGCTTATAGACGTAAAGGACAAAGCCGGAGCAGTCAAAGTAGTTCGGGCCATTGCCGCCGTAAACATAGGGATAACCCTCAAAGCTGCGGGCAAAGGCGCAGATATCGTCGCGAAGCTCTGCCTTTTCGTCGATCTCTTCTCCGTCCGGATGCGCCTCTTTCCAGGAAACTGTGTACTTATAGCAGCGCAAAAAGACTGCGATTGCTTCCTCGATGGAGGTGTTGTTCTTCGGGTTCAGATAATTTCCGTCACCGCGGACGGCACCGATGTAGAGCATCAAACGGGTCGGAGCCTTTGCGTAATCGGAAACCAAGCTGCCGTCCTTAAAGGAGTAAAGGCTGACCGAATTGGAGTCCTTGCGCGGATACTCTAAAACAGCCATGAAATTTGCCATGATCTTGAAGAACTGTTCACGGGTCAAGGGATCGTACGGACCAAATCGACCGTCGCCGTAGCCTCCGACAATACCGAGCTCATATGCGGCGTTGACATCCGGATCGCTCGTGTCGGTAAAATGGTTCTTTCCGTTCGGCTGATACTCAGAGCCGAGGACTTTTTCATAGGCAGTTACCGCAATAGAGCACATCTGCGCACGGTTGATGGAGGTGCTCATGTTGCAATTGTTCAGACAGGCAGGAATCATGCCGTTGTCCTGCATTTCGCTGACTTCACGCACAGCCCAGGGGCTGATGCCGGTATAGCCTTCTTCACGGATTTGAATCTCTTTGTTTTCTTCGTTTATGCTGTTCATCCATGTGCACATATAGTTATAGGCGCGGAAGAACATCACGATGGCTTCTTCACAGGTGGTTGTGGCAAGCGGATTCAGTCTGCCGGAATCGCCTTGCACAACACCGATGGAAACCATAACCTGTGTCGGCTTCAAAGCATAGTCGCTGACAGTGCCTGCGTCGAGGAAGGCATCCAGAGATTTCAGCTCCACGGAACTATAATCCCAGTATGCGGAGGCCATGACGTTATATGTAATCTTGAAAAAATCCTGACGGGTCAGATTGTTGTTAGGGCGGAAGGTACCGTCACCGTAGCCGCCGACAATGCCCTGTTCAAACGCATAGGCGATCGCGGGATCAGAGGTGTCGCTGAAGTATTTTGTGGAATCGGGGCCGACACCGGGCGTACCGAGGAACTGATTATAAACCAGCACCGCCATCTGACACATCTGTGCACGGGTAATCTTGCTGGTCATATCGACGTTTTCCAAGCTCTGCGGCAGCAGGCCGAGGGAATCCATTGCGCCGACTGCCTCCGCTGCCCAGGAACTGACATTGGAATAGGCGGATGCAGTCGGAATACAGCTTACAATGAGAACCAATGAAAGCAGAATACATAGCAGCTTACGTTTCATTTTTCAAAACCTCCATAGACAGCTCCAGCTCCACCGGACAGTGGTCAGAGCCATAAATTTCGTTGTGGATCGGCGCAGAAAGAATTTTGTCCTGCAAACGGTTGGATACAAGGAAATAATCGATGCGCCATCCGGCGTTGTTTGCACGGGCGTTATAGCGGTAGCTCCACCAGGAATAGATTCCGGTTGCGTCCGGATTGAGATATCGGAAGGTGTCGGTAAATCCGGAGGCGAGAAGCTCGGAAAATTTCCCGCGTTCTTCATCGGAAAAGCCCGCATTGCCGCGGTTTGACTTCGGATTCTTCAGATCAATCTCCTGATGTGCAACATTCAAATCGCCGCAAACGATCACAGGCTTTGTTTCATCCAGCTTCTTCAAATAGGAACGGAATGCGTCCTCCCATGCCATACGGTGATCGATCCGCTTCAGACCGTCCTGCGCGTTCGGCGTATAGCAGGTGGCAACATAAAAATCCGGATATTCCAGCGTTATCAGACGGCCCTCGTGATCCAAAGCCTCGACACCGACGCCGTATGTAACGCTCCGGGGAGAATGCTTTGTAAAAATTGCAGTGCCGGAATATCCTTTTTTCTCCGCAGAGTACCAGAACTGTTCATAGCCCGGCAATTCCAGTGCGACCTGCTCCGGCTGTGCCTTTGTTTCCTGTAGACAGAAAAAGTCAGCATCCATCGCAGAAAAGGTCTCTAAAAAGCCTTTTTCAAGACAAGCGCGGATACCGTTTACATTCCATGAGATCAGCTTCATGCCATTGCTCCTTTGACTTGTTTCAAACATTGTAACAAAAAATTACAAAAATTACAACCCTTTAACTTGAAAAAACGTCGAAGTGGGAAAATTTGGATCGGAAAAAATTGTGGGTGTCTTTCGACACCCACAATGCAGCGTGACGAAAAACAATTTCGTTACGCTGCATTGACTGTTGAGAAAGGTGCCAAAGACAAGCAACTCGCACTCGTCGGCGTACATAGGTACGGTAGAGTGCGAGTTGCGCAGTAAGTCAAAATGCTTGCGAAGCAAGATGATTCGATAACTTTCGTATTTGATAATTCTCGCCGTCTGGAAAGCTATAATCAATGCAGTGCACGAAAAATTATTATATCATTTTGACGGTTTGGGCCTTTATCGACAGTCTGAATTGTGGGTGTCTTTCGACACCCACAATGAATTGATAAGGATTATTCTTCTTCGTCCTTCTTGGCATCCTCGATGATCTTTGCCTGATTCATCTGAGGTACTTCCTCATAACGGACAAACTTGAGGGAGTAGGAACCGCGACCCTGCGTCATGGAACGCAGATCGATTGCATAGCTGGTCATTTCACCGACAGGAACTTCGGCTTCAACGACCTGCCAGCCGCGATTGTTGGGATCGGGGTTCATGCCCATGACACGACCGCGGCGCTTGTTGAGGTCGCCGATAATATCGCCCATGTTGGCATCGGGAACGTAAACCTTCAGCTCGCCGATCGGCTCAAGCAGGGTGGGAGCAGCAGTGGGAAGACCTTCTTTGAAGGCAATACCGGCTGCGGTCTGGAAAGCCATATCGGAGGAGTCAACGGGGTGATAGGAGCCGAAGTACAGGGTGGCTTTCAGGAACACCACGGGATAACCTGCAAGAACGCCCTTACCGATGCAGTTACGCAGACCCTTTTCAACGGACGGAATGAAGTTCTTCGGGACGCAGCCGCCGACGGTCTCGTCAGCGAAGATCATGTCTTCGGATTCCTGCTGCGGCTCAAAGCGGATATAAACGTCACCGAACTGACCGTGACCGCCGGACTGCTTCTTATGACGGCCGTGGATCTCGACCTTTTTCTTGATGGTCTCGCGGTATGCGATCTTTGCGGGACGAAGCTCCGCTTCAACCTTATACTTGGAAGCGAGCTTTGCAATAATCACGCTCAGGTGAATATCGCACACGCCGGCGATAATCATTTCCTTGGTTTCGGGATCGTTGCCGTAGGTGAAGGAGGCATCTTCTTCGTTCAGCTTGACCAGACCGGAAGCGACCTTGTCTTCCTGACCCTTGG
>JAEDKB010000130.1 GCA_016296045.1 Oscillospiraceae bacterium | reverse complement strand
TCTTCTTCGTTCAGCTTGACCAGACCGGAAGCGACCTTGTCTTCCTGACCCTTGGTCTTTGCATAAATTGCCATGCGGTAGCAGGGCTCTGCATAGGTCATGCCCTTCACGGTAACAACCTTGCCTGCAAGGCCGAGGGTGTCGCCGGTACGGACAGAAGCCAGCTTGGTGAAAACGCCGATATCACCGCAGCAGACCTTACCGGTCTTGGTATTGTCCTTGCCACGCGGGAAGAAGGTGTTGCCGAGCTTTTCGTTGTCGCCGGTGCGGGCGTTGACAACGGTCAGGGTGTCTTCGATATCACCGGAAATGACCTTGAAGTAGGAGTTCTTACCGTACTGGTCAGCCATGGTGTTAAAGACAAATGCCATCGGGCTGCCGGACGGATCAATCGCCATTTCGGATTCGTTGCCGTCTTCGTCCACGGTTACAACGGGCTTGCCCTCCAGAGGAGAAGGAGCGAATTTCTTGAGATTTTCCATCAGACGGACGGTGCCCAAACCGGTAGTGGAGCAGCCGCAAAATACCGGAGTAATGGAGCGCTGCTTGATGCCGTCCTTGATGCCCTTGAGCAGTTCCTCTGCGGTGAACGGCTCTTCCATGAAGAATTTCTCCATGAGCGCCTCGTCGGTCTCGGCGACCTGCTCGTTCAGTTCCATCATGTACTCTTCGATCTTTTCTTCTGCATCGGCAGGAAGCGCGATTTCCTTGCCGTCAACGCCATAGGCTTTCTTTTCGATCAGATCGACAACGCCGACAGCCTCTTCACCGTTGAGAATGGGGAAGGTGAAGGGAATTGCGGAAGCGCCGAAGGTATCGCGGATGGAATCAAAGGTGCCGAAGAAGTTGGCGTGCTCTTCATCGAGCTTGGAAACGTAGAACATTGCGGGAAGATCCGCATCAGCAAGGGACTTCCAGCTCTTTTCGGTACCGACGGCAATACCGGACTTTGCAGTCAGGCAGATCATGCCGGCATCGGCAACACGCAGGGACTGAACGACTTCGGCAGCAAAGTCAAAGTAGCCGGGGTTGTCCAGAATGTTGAGCTTGGTGCCTGCAAATTCCACGGGAATGACAGAAGTTTTGATGGAATACTGTCTCTTCTTCTCTTCTTCGTCGAAGTCGGAAACAGTGGTACCGTCGGCACGCTTGCCGAGACGGGTAATTGCTTTGGTCAGGAAAAGCATGCTTTCGCACAGGGCGGACTTGCCGTCGCCGCCATGACCGAGCAGGGCAATATTGCGGATATCCTTCGCAGTGTACATAGTTTTGAAAATCTCCTTTCTGTGCAGTCGGAAAGAAACTGCGGGCGGCAAAATCGTTCGTTGCCACAATTATTTCCATTATACACGATAAAAAACAATAATGCAATTAGAAATAATGAAAATTACAAATAAAAACGGTGCCTTTCGGAAAAAATAATCTACGCTCAGAATTTCAGCAGAATATTTGAAACAAAAGCCGTAATTGCCGACCATAAAAGCTGGAAGGTGGCAACATGAAGCGGAGAAACCGCTGCCGCAGCGCTCCATACCATCAAGACAATACAGACGGATAAACCGAGCAGACCGGCGAAAATGCTCATTGCCAGAACTGTTTGAGCGGTGCTGCGGAGCGTGCGTCCGGCAGCGACCGTGGTTGCAAAAGCGCCAAAGGTATCCTTGGCAATCAGCGCTCCCTGCGAATGCTTTTCGTTGGGATCAATCTCAGAAAGACGCAGCCGCTCCGGATAGACGGGATAGACCATCGTATCGGTGGGAAGCTCATATTTTGCCGCAATCAGCTCCGGAGAAATCAGAAAATCGCGGGTGGCGAGAACAACGGAAAAGTTCCGATTGGCAAGCACATCCTTTAAGCCGCTTCGGGTGGAGCTGTTGGACTTATACTTGATCGCAAAAATGCCGGCAAGCTCGCCGTTGATCGATACATAAACCGCCTGACGCACACGGGTGCCGGAGGGCATATGTACGCCCATGCTTTTCATAAAGTTCAGCGGACCGACCAGCACGATATCTCCGGCAATCTCGATTCCAACGCCGCTGTTATTATAGAAACGGTGGTCGGTAACAGGGTATGCACGCGTATATTGATTTTTCAGCAGGGAACGAAACAGATCGGCAAGCGGACTGCCTGCAATTTCCAAAGCGGCGAGTGCATAGGCGGTAACGCGTCCGGCATCATAAGAATTAAAGAGCTTCATTCCGTTGGAGCTGATGCCGGCAGAGGGAAAGAGATCCTCATCCCGGAGGATGATTGTGTGTTTTCTGCCGAAAACCATTGCGCTGTGCCATCCGCACAGAGCGCCGCCGAATCCGGAAAGCCGTTTTGCAAGAACCCGAAAGGGCTGGGTAAAGGCCTGCGCGCCGGAGCACGGAATCGAGCACAGCAGCATAAGCAGCCAGAGCTGCAAAAAATCGGTCGATGTTTTGACGGAGAAAAGGCATGCAAGTGCAAGGGTCAAGGGCAAAAGAACCGTTGCGTAGACACTGAGAACCTTTTGCGGTCTGTCCGTTTGGGTCAAGTTGCGGATAAAGTCATCCATATCGGCACTGTCGCGGCGCAGAGAGTCGGTGTTCGGAAGAAGCTGCGGCGCGTCAAAAATACCCATCGGGCTTTCAAAGGAACAAACGGTATCAAGCGTATGAAAAAGACCGCTGCGTCCGGACAGCAAAGAGCGATATTGGAACAGAAGGATGATTGCAACTGTCTCACAATAGTTCATGCTTTCCGAGGAAAGCGTTAAGAGCGCATGGATCAGCGCGAGAATCGCGGCAAAGACGGCAACGGTATGCGTACTGATGCGCAAATGAATCAGATCAAGAACGCCGCGTACCGGCACCTCGACGGCAAGCAATGCGGAAAGCAGCATGATCAAAATGGAAAGCCATGGGCCGATTGGATCGACAAAGGGAAGAAAGGTAAGCCCAAACGTCTGATAAATCATATGCAGCAATCCGAAAAGCGCAAGCAAAATAAGAACGGCCAGACGGACGTGCTGTAAAAACAGACCGCTGTGGTATTTTTCCAGCAATTCCTGCGCAGAGGGCAGAGCGGCGGGAGGCTCCATACGGATCTTCGCGGCTTTTTCGGCTGCGCCGATTTTTTGCTTTTGCTTTTTCCTTGCAGGTGCAGAAGAATCCACGGGCGGAGTTTCCGATCTGCGTGATTTTGCCGCTGCGTCGGGAATCGAGATTCTCGTGGTTTCTCCCGTGGAAAAATCGGAGGGAGTCGTGCGGATCGGTTCAAACGAGATGGTATCGTCGCTTACCGGCGTAAAACGCATGGTATCGCCGCTGAGATTGTGTTTTTTCTCCTCAACGAATGGCTCCTTCGATACGATCGTATTATTCAGTTGTTCGGGATCGTATCGTTTCATGGATGTTATCCTCTCTGGCGAACGGCTTCGTAAAGCAAAATTGCGGCAGCAGCAGATGCGTTTAGGGAAGAAATCTTCCCTTTCATGGGAATGCTGACCTTAAAATCGCAGCTTTCGGAAACAATGCGGCTCATGCCGACACCCTCATTTCCGATGACAATGGCTGCGGCGCCCTTCAGGTCGGCGTCATACAGCGCGGTGGTACCGTTGGCTGCCGTACCGAAAACCCATACGCCGCGTTCTTTCAGCTCACGGATGGCAGCGGCGATGTTCGAAACACGCGCCACCGGCATATACTCGATTGCTCCGGCGGAGGCTTTACTGACTACGGCGGTCAGGCCGACGCTGCGACGCTTCGGAATAATCACCCCGTGTGCGCCGGCACATTCTGCCGTTCTCATAATCGCGCCGAGATTATGCGGATCGGTAAGCTCGTCACAAATCACGATCAGGGGATTCTCGCCCCGCTCCTGCGCGGATTGCAGAATATCATCGATCGTAACGTATTCGTGTGCAGCAACCGAGGCAATGATGCCCTGATGTGCGTTGGTGGGGCTCATGTCATTGAGCTTGCGGCGGTCAATACGGACAACAACTGCGCCGGCATCCTTTGCCATGGCTGCAAGACGCCCCAATGCTTTATCCGTATCGCCGTCAGCAAGGAAGACCTTGTTGATCGTCCGTCCGCTGCGGATCGCTTCCGTTACGGCATTGCGGCCTTCAATCAAGCCTTCGGACAGTTCCTCCGGGCGGGAAAAATCGATATCTTTCTTCATAATATCTCCCTTGTTAGAAATCATATTATTACAAATCAATATTATAACAAAAAACCTTATGGGAAACAATATCAATTATCAATTTACAGAAAATTTACAGCACAATTCGCCACAGTAATTGCGAAAACACAAAAACTATGATATTATGATAAAAATTTTTTTGAAAATATAGATTTCTCGGCGAAAGGAGAGGAAATCCATGCCGAATCAAACGAACGGGAAAAACAATAACAACAACAATAATAATCGGAACAGCATTTTTAAATCACCGCTCATCATTCTTGCGGTGGTGGTGGTTCTGTTTACAATCTTCGGAAACCGACTGATGTCGATCTTCTTTGACAATGCGCAGAAAGAAGTCACCTACAGTGCCTTCCTGGATGCCGTCGATCAGAATCAGATAGAAAAAGCGGAAATCAGCGACACACAAATCTCTTATACACGCAAGGATGAGGACAAGGCTTCCGAGGGTACAACGTATTATACACAGCGGCTTGCAGGTGTTGATCTGACGGAACAGGTCAACAAGATGCAGAAAAACGGTGTAGAGTTTGACGGGGTTTCAACCGATGACAGTACGATATCGTTTATCCTGAACTGGATCGTTTTCCCGCTGCTGTTCTTCTTCGGACTGATGTTTTTTATGCGCTTCCTTGGAAAACGTATGGGCGGCGAGGGCGGCTTCGGCGGTATCGGCACCATCGGAAAGAGCAAAGCCAAGGTCTATATGGAAAAAGAAACCGGCGTTACCTTCCGCGATGTTGCCGGACAGGATGAAGCGAAAGAATCCCTGGTAGAGATCATCGATTTTCTGCACAACCCGAAGAAGTATACGGCCATCGGTGCAAAGCTCCCGAAGGGCGCGCTTTTGGTCGGCTCCCCCGGTACCGGCAAGACATTGCTTGCCAAGGCGGTAGCGGGCGAAGCGCATGTGCCGTTTTTCTCCATTTCCGGCTCGGATTTTGTGGAAATGTTTGTCGGTGTCGGCGCCAGTCGTGTGCGAGATCTGTTCCAGGAAGCTTCAAAGGTGGCTCCTGCAATCATCTTTATCGATGAAATTGATGCGATCGGACGCAGCCGCGACAGCCGCTTCGGCGGAAATGACGAACGTGAACAGACCCTCAATCAGCTCCTTGCTGAAATTGACGGTTTTGATTCTTCAAAGGGTGTTGTAATTCTGGCGGCGACCAACCGTCCGGAAATACTGGATAAGGCGCTGCTTCGTGCGGGGCGTTTTGACCGCCGCATCATT
>JAEDKB010000129.1 GCA_016296045.1 Oscillospiraceae bacterium | reverse complement strand
AAATTCTACCATTCTTTAGGCCATATTGCACGTCTTTGTTCTGCGCGGTGTTGCCTTAAGTAAAGATAGAAATATTGGACATCCACATTTTGAAAGTCAGAAAGAACATATGTGCGCTGGTACGCGTTAAATTTACCGTTATAATAGTTCAAATGGCCAATTTGACTTCCATTTCCAGATACAAGGATTGCCTCTGTATCGAACGCATATGTATCAATACGATATGGGTCAGCATTACAAGTAAAAAATGGATATTGTCCGTTTTCAACCATTGCATTTGCATCCAGCTTTCCGGTAGTAATCTGTCCACAAATATCTGCAATGGTTTTAATTTGCGTGCTTTCAGCATGGAGAATCTCATCCCGATAATGCTCATACTGCTTCCGCCGCGCCGTGAGTTCTGCCGTGAGTTCTGCCGTAAGTTCTGTGAAGCTGTCCAGAATGCGGACAATCTCCTGCTGCACCGCCAGCGGTGGGAGGGGGATGCGGATTTTCGCCATTACGTTGCTCATTAGCTTGGGATTGCCCATCCCTTTGTTCACATACTGGGGAGCTTCGCGATTAAGCACATAAAATAGGTATTTTGTTGAAATAGTCTCGTCTGTGACGTCAATCACGCCGCAAACGTTTGTAACACTAAATTTTCCTTTTCGATAAAATACTGTTCCTGCATTTGCTCCATCAGTTGTCCATGTAAGATATTCGCCGTCAAACATATAAGTGGTTATTTTCCCGAGCATACCATCGTTTTCTGTTTGAGAAGAATAAACTGGATATTCCCCCGCGTTATCTCGCAGAAAATCTTTGGACATAACTTGACCACGGCAGATTTTCGCGATTTCAGAAACGGATTTGTATGGTACACCCTCGGAGCAAAACGCTTGAACCACACGATTGATGGAGTCTAATGAACGCACTGCTGCCGTTGGCATTACAATGTCCCCTTTCTCCATTCTTTAACCAAATCTTGAAACTTCGGCTCATTGCCATAGAAGCTGAGAAATACATCCACCCATTTTCGCTCATTAAAGTACGCTTCCGCAAATTCTTCACCCACATAATAGTTGCCTTCAAGCGCACCCACAATGTCTGCAAGCTTATGCTCAAAATGCGAACGCCGCCCCGGTACGTCAGCTTCGATAGCTCTTTGTGCTGCATCCATTGCGTCACGAATTTTCTTCATTTGTTCTTCGTTAAGGTTATAATTTTTCTTCAATTCTTTCACTGTAAGGCTCATTGCAACGTTCCTCCCAATTATTCAGATTCAATTTCTTTTATAATCTTATCGAGCTCCTCCCGCAGCTGCTGCTCCCGTGCCACGATCTGCGCGATCTCCGCATTGAGCTGCTGGATATCAATGACCTCGCGGGTGTCCTCCTGCTCGACGTAGGTGGAGACGGAGAGGTTATAGTCCTGCCCGGCAATTTTGTCGTTGGGGACGAGGGCTGCAAAGTGCGGCTTGTCGGCGCGGTCCAGATACGCGGTCAGGATTGTCTGGATGTTGTCCTGCGTGAGCTTGTTGCTGTTGGTGATCTTGACGCACTGCTTGGACGCGTCCAGAAACAGCGTATGGTTATCCCGCTTGGACTTTTTCAGAACCATGATGCAGGTCGCGATCGTCGTGCCGTAGAACAGGTTGTCCGGCAGCTGTATGATGCAGTCGATGAAGTTGTTGTCGATCAGGTATTTGCGGATCTGCTTTTCCGCGCCGCCGCGGTACATCACACCGGGGAAGCAGACGATCGCGGCCGTGCCGTCGGTCGCCAGCCACGAAAGGCTGTGCATGATGAACGCAAGGTCCGCCTTTGACTTCGGGGCCAGCACACCGGCAGGCGAAAAGCGCGGGTCATTGATAAGGGTCGCGTTGTCGCTGCCCTCCCAGCGGATGGAGTAGGGCGGGTTTGAGACGATGGCCTCGAACGGCTCGTCGTCCCAGTGCTGGGGGCTGATCAGCGTATCGCCGTGGGCGATGTCAAATTTGTCGTAGTCAATATCATGCAGGAACATGTTGATACGGCAGAGGTTGTAGGTCGTGATATTGATCTCCTGCCCATAAAATCCCTGCCGGATGTTGCCGGGACCGAGAATTTTCGCCGCTTTCAAAAGCAGAGAACCGGAACCGCAGGCCGGATCATAGACCTTGTTGACCTCGGTCTTTCCGGCCACGGCGATGCGCGTCAGAAGCTCGGACACCTCCTGCGGCGTAAAATATTCGCCGCCGCTCTTTCCCGCATTGGAGGCGTACATGCCCATGAGATATTCATAGGCATCGCCAAAGGCGTCGATGGTATTGTCGCGGTAATCACCGAGCTTCATATCGCCCACGCCGTTCATCAGCTTGACCAGCCGCTTGTTGCGCTCGGCGACCGTACCGCCCAGCTTGTTGCTGTTGACGTCGATATCGTCAAAAAGGCCGCTGAAATTCGCCTCGCTGTCGCTGCCCTTGGCGGAGTCTTCGATCGCCTGAAAGACCGCTTCCAGCGTCTCGTTCAGATTTTCGTCCAGCGGCGCGCGGCTGCGGACGCTGCAAAACAGCTGGCTCGGCAGGATGAAAAAGCCTTTCGTTTTGATGAGGTCATCCCTGGCCTGCTCCGCATCGCTGTCAGAAAGCTGGGCGTAGTCAAACGTTGCGTCGCCCGCTTCGCGCTCGCCGTCGTTGATGTAATTTGCAAAGTTCTCGGAAATATAGCGGTAGAACAGCATACCGAGCACATACTGCTTGAAATCCCAGCCGTCCACGCTCCCGCGCAGATCGTTTGCAATGCCCCAGATCGTGCGGTGCAGCTCGTCCCGCTCCTGCTCTTTTCGATTGTCTGCCATAAAAACGCCCTCTCTTTCTTTTGTGCCGTTTCTTTTATAATAACACGCACTTGAATCTGTGACAACCAAATCCCGGATTTTTGGATTATTTGTCAATGAATTTGCAAATAGTCCCTTGTATTGAACGGGGAATGTGCTACACTAGAATTACAAAGCGAGAAGTCAGGAGGTGCAGCTCATGCTCTACGGCTCGCAGAAGCGATTTGACAAGAACGGCGACGGCAAGCTGACCGGTGCCGAGTGGCAGCGGTGGTACCAGTATGCTTACGGCAATGAGATTGAAGCGAAAGAAAAGCGCAGACGTGCCAATGCTGCTGCCGAGCAGAAGCGTGCACAAATTGCAGCGGACTTTGCGGATCATGTCTCTGACCTCATTAACTGGATGTATCGCGACCTTGCGCATCTGGAAGGGGAGCGTGAGGATCAGGCCATCCGCACGATGCACTTGGCCCTGTATGTAATCTCCGCCGCGCTTCAAACGCAGAAGATCGATGAGAGTATGCGTTATCTTTTGCGCGCGTTCTGGAACGAGTTTCAGCCCACATTTGATGAGAGCGTTTATCAGGCATTGTGCGCGAAGCAGATTATGTTTGCAGAAATCGGTGAGATTTCTGAGAAGCGTCTCGGTTCGTTCTGGAGAAATCTACTCGACGATCTGCCGCCGGAACGTCGCGTCGGGAAAGATGATGATTTGCAGGAGCTTCTGGACGATACGAACCGTCTTTATAACTATTTCCGCGATGACAGCGCACCGGAAATTGATTTTGCCAAGGAGATTGAGCCATATTGGGCAGCAATCCGCCTGCCGGAAGAACCGGAAGAAGCCGAAGAATACGACGAGGATGAGGAACCGGAGGAAGAATCCGAGCCTTGGACAGATTTTTATGAGAAATCTGCACCTGCGGAGAAACCTACAAGCGGCGGATATTATCAGTTCTGTAAGGTGCAGTTCAAAGACGGCGGAAACCATTACGCCTATTTGACAGGCGGAGTGCCGCTTGCAGTCGGTGATTTTGTGGTCGTTCCGGTTGGAAACCGGAATGCGGAGAAAACTGGTCGCGTGACGGACGTTTTTGTTTGCAGCGCACAGGATGCGCCGTATCCGCCTGAGAAGGCGAAATTTGTGCTCCGTAAAGCAGAGCGGCCTGCAACTCCGGAAGAACCGAAAGCACCGCCTGCGCCGCCAGTACAGGAAGAAACGCCTGCCGTGCCGGTACAACAGGAACGAGAGAATCCCGCCTCGTTTGAAGCCGAACCAGTTCCGGAAGAACCGACGTTTACGCTTCCGCCGCCGTCGGAGCAGGACGAACCGAAGAAGCCGAAACGCCGGATTCCTTGGGGCTGGCTGGCCGCAGCCGTTGCTGTTATCGCATTTTTCGTATTTGCCCTGCCGCCGCTCAAGAGAACTGCCGAGGCGAACCGTCAGATGGTCATTGCACAGCAGGCTGCAGAGCGGGAGAAACGCGAGCAGGAAGAACGGCGGGCAGAGCAGGCCCGCCTGGAGGAAGAAGCTGCCGCGCAGCGTCGGCGCGAGGAAAAACAGGCCAGGATCGAAGCACTTCAAAACGCCGATCTGCCCTATCCGGGAATGCCGTATGAGGAACTGACATCCACAAAACTTGGCAAAGCCAGCAAAGTGACGCACGAAATGCGTTCCGGGCAGGTTTGCTATACGTTTGTGTGGCAAATCCGCGATGGTGACTATCTCTATCCGGTATTTGTGGTAACCACGGAAAATGAGGAGGTTCTGACCGCGGAGCAGCGAAATCTGGAATACTGGAACGACATGGCGTTAAAAGGAACAATCTATCATCGACCGGAGTACAAACCAAGCACCCCATCTCAAAACCAAACCGGCGGCACGAACCACGGCTCGAACGGTCTGCGCGACGAATATGACAACCCAGAAGATCTCTACGAGGATAATCCGGATTGGTTTGAAGATGAGGATGAGGCATGGGACGAATGGGAGGATGGCTGAATACGGCAGTTCGTTTTTTCCAAAATTGGATTTTCCAACGCTGGAAAATCCAACGCAAAAATGATAAACAAATTACGGATAAAATCGATTCGATTTGAAACGGCAGCAGTAAGAGAAAAGTTTTCTGCAAAGAGTTATTGACAAACGTTTGTTCTAGCGCTATCATATGGAACATAGCAGGAAATCCTGCCGACAACAGAATATTCCGAAGCGCACCATAAAACGTAATGAAGGAGCGCTGCGGCCGAGAAATGGCCGCAGCGCTCCTTTTGGTGCTCTTTAGGAGAAATATGGGGGTGGGATCACAATCCCAAACAACTGAATAACCAGCAACGCGGATAACACCGCAGGTTGGGAAACGCGCACGGGGCGCGCGAGGACCCGGAAGCGAGCTTCCGGCGAGCGAGAAACGCACCGTGGGCAGCCCTGGCAGGCTGCATCATGCCGCCCAATCTGTTTGGACACACAATGTCCGGCCTGCACGTAAGACAGGCTGCCGTGGCTGGGGTTGAAAGCAGTCAAGACCCCTTCCACGAGCTGTGAGAGCTGCCAAGCTCTGTCCGCGCTGTTCCCCATCGCCGGGGCGCGAGCTGCAAATACGGCGGAAA
>JAEDKB010000128.1 GCA_016296045.1 Oscillospiraceae bacterium | reverse complement strand
TTTCCGAAGGGGAAGCCGGTTCGACGGCGCAGACGGTGAGAATACTGCCTTTGACGGTGAAACGGATGTTCCGATCCGCAAAGGACATTCCGTACACGCGCTTCGGGTCGTCCTGATATGACGGACGCGGGTCAAGCGCCAGCACACTGATGAGAGCTTGCCTGCGATCCTCCGGAATGCGTTCAAGCAGTTGGGGAGGAAAATCAACCTGCAGCGTTGGAACGGGCGCCTCCTGTGCAAAGCCGCCGACCGCCTCAGGGTGTGCATCGGCGTATGGAATATAGGGTTTTATGTCGTAGATTGGGGTGCCGTCCATTAAGTCAGCACCCGAAACAAGCAGAACGGTACCGTGCTTGCTGTCCGGACATACCTGCTCCAGACGAACACACGACAGCCCGATAGGGTTCGGCCGGAAGGGTGAGCGTGTGGCAAAAACGCCGATACGCGTATTTCCGCCGAGACGCGGCGGACGGACGGTAGGCGACCAGCCTTTTCGGAGAGCTTCCGAAAATTCCCAGATGAGCCATAGATGGGAAAAGCTTTCTATGCCGCGCAGTGCATCCGGATTTCGATACATCGGCTCAAAGACGATCATGGCACGCAGAGAGCTGACCAGACCGCTTTGCCGCGGGATACCGAATTTTGTCGGAAACTCGCTGCGGATATAAGCAATGGGTGAAAGCTCCATAATTCACCTCACAACTGTGCAAAAATTTTGCCGAGAGAATCGTGGAAAACCAGATCGGCGTAGGAGTCATAGGGTGTTTCATCACGATTGATCAGAACCAGCCGGCTGCCGCGGTAATATTGCAGCAATCCGGCAGCGGGATAGACCGTCAGGCTTGTGCCGCCGACAATCAGAAGATCGGCTTTGCGGATCGCGTGGATCGCCCCGGCCATAACGTTCTCGTTCAGCGGCTCTTCATATAGCACGACATCCGGCTTGATAATGCCGCCGCAGTCACACAGGGGAACGCCCTTTGCATCACGCACGGTTTCCGCCGGATAATATTTGTGACATTTTACGCAGTAATTACGCAGGACGCTGCCATGCAGCTCGAAAACATTTTTACTGCCCGCTTTTTGGTGCAAACCGTCAATATTCTGTGTGACGACTGCCGCCAGATGCCCTTCCTGCTCCAGCCGCGCCAGAACCCGATGCGTAATGTTAGGCATAAAGCCGAGCGGCAGCATTTTTTCACGGTAAAAATTAAAAAAATACTCTGGCTTGCGCTCGTAAAAGCTGTGGCTGATGATGGTTTCCGGAGGATAGTCGAACTTCTGATGATATAAACCGTCCACGCTGCGAAAGTCGGGGATGCCGCTTTCCGTGGAAACGCCGGCACCGCCGAAAAAGACGGCACGGCTACTTTCCTGAATCCATTGCTTCAGCTGCTGCAAGCTCGTCATCGTCTGCAATCTCCCTCAGTATCTTTTTGTCTTCCTTCGATTCCAGCTTTAACTTACGGTACATATCCGGCCTGCGCTCGCGGGTGCGAAGCAGGGATTGCTTTCTGCGCCAGCGTGCAACCTTTGCGTGATCGCCTGAAACAAGAATCGGCGGCACTTCCCGTCCGTGCCAGATCGCCGGACGGCTGTACTGCGGATATTCCAGCGTGCCGTCCCAATGGCTTTCGTCTTCAAAACATTCCGCATCGGGCAGAACGCCGGGGACAAGGCGGCATACGGAGTCCGCAATCGCCATGGCGGGGATCTCGCCGCCGGTCAGAACAAAATCGCCGATTGAAATTTCTTCGTCCACGCACTCGTCAATAAACCGCTGATCGATGCCCTCATAATGTCCGCAGACCAGAATAAGGTTCTCCATTTTGGACAGCCGCTTTGCATCCTGCTGACAAAACACATGGCCGCAGGGAGAAAGATAGATCGTGTGCACCGGCCCGCCTGCTTCGTCACAGGCGTGGCACCATGCATGATACAGCGGGTCAGCCTGCATCACCGCGCCGCGTCCGCCGCCGTAAGGATAATCATCCACCTGATTCTGTTTGTTTTTTGTATAATCTCGGATCTGGTGCGTTTCAATGCGGATGTAGCCGCGTTCCTGCGCTCTGCCCAGAATGGATTCATTCATCATGTCTCCGACAGTGTCGGGAAACAGCGTCAGGATATCAATTCTCATCGGTCGCCATTCCTTCAATCAGATGCACGCGGACAAAGCCCTCCGCGACGTTGATCTCGCGGATAAATTCTTTCACGGCAGGAATCATATATTTTTTCGTACCCTCAATAACATAAACATCGCTTGAGGGCATGGTCAGAACGTCTTTGATCTTGCCGATCTGCGTACCGTTTTCGTCCAGCACACGGCAGCCGATCAGGTCGGCAATGAACACGGTGCCCTCCGGCAAAGACAGCCCGCTGCGGTCAACACACACGGTCTGACCGCGAAGAAGCGTTGCCTGCTCCGGCGTGTCAATGCCGCGCAGCTTCGCCAAAACGCAGGTTTTGTGCACACGCGAAGAGACAACACCGTATGGCTTTCCGTTCAGGTAAAATGTATCAAAATCCAGCAAAAATTCGGGGCTGTCCGCCCAGGGAAGAATTTTAATTTCTCCTTGAATTCCATGTGTGCTGACGACCTCACCGGTCTCCAGAAGTTCTTTATCCATATCCGTACCTCTGTCAGATTTTATCGTAGGTTTTTTCCAAAAAACGGTCTGCTTTGATGATGACGCGCTCATGTACGGCTCTGCCGATCTGCCCGCATTCATCATATGCAACAATTTCAAAGGTGATCTTCCTGCCGTCTATGGCGGTCACGACCGATTCAGCGCGAACCTCCATACCCACGGGGGTCGCGGAGGTGTGAGAAACGTTCATCATTGTGCCGACGGAGCTTTCACCGTCTGCGAGAAAGGGCGCGATGGATTCACAGGCAGCACCCTCCATCAGCGCGACCATGCAGGGCGTCGCGTAGACCAGCAGATCGCCTGAGCCGACAGCCTTGGCGGTATCCTCCTGTTCAACGAGCGCCTGGGCAAGACCCTTGATTCCGATTTCAATTGCCATAACGTATCTTCCTTTGCTGTTATTTGTTTTTTAAAGCAATGCGATTTCGTGTTTATCATACCAAACTATGCCACATAGGTCAAATAAAAAAACAGCATAAGCGCAAAACAAGTTGACAATGTTCGACATTTCGCGGTATGATATAAACAGAAAACGAGTATTCTTGAAAGGGGCGCTTTTATGAACCGGCTGGGCAGAAGAACGGTCGCAGCGCTGATATGCTGCGTCATTCTGGTTTCGATCATTCTTCCTGCCTATGCGCAGACGGAGGATATTGCGCTGACGGTGGATCGATATTCCGAAGAAGAGGGCAGCTTTGCTCTGCGTCCGGAAGCGCGGTTTTTTGTGATTACCACACAAAAGCCGGATGACGCGCTGACCGAGACGCTGCAACTGATCAGTTCGGAATTTGCCGCTGCCGGAAAGCCGGGCAAGGAGCCTCTGCCGCTTTGTTGGGGCGAAGCGGAAAGCGTTGACGCAGGCGATCTCATTTTCGGCTTTTCCGATAAGCTTGCTCCGCAAGCATATGAGATTCGGGTTACGGAGGAAAACGCTTTTGTAACGGCAGCGGACACGGACGGCCTGCTCTACGGCGCCCGAACACTGCTGCGGCTTTTGCTGACCGAAAGATCCAACAGCATTGCCTGCTGCGTGATTGCCGATACGCCCGATACCGAACAGCGGGCGGTCATGATCGACTGCGCCAGAAAATACTGGACAGTTCCTTGGCTGAAAAATCTGATCAGCCAAATGTCATGGCTGGGCTACAACCAGTTGGAACTGCACATGGGGGAAGATCAAGGCCTTCGGACCGATATCTGGAGCGGCGAGCCGGACAGAAACGGCAATGATTTCAGTTGGCTGATCGGTTACGATTCCGGCTGGAATGAGGACTATCCCGATCCGAAAGCGGATCAATTCTATACGGCGGATGACCTTCGTGATCTTGCCGAATATGCACAGAAGTATCATGTTGAGCTGATACCGGACTTTGATATGCCGTCGCATTGCGATGTTTTGACCAAACGCTACGCGGAATTTGTTGCAGAACATCCCGATTTCAGTTTTTCCTATGGCGGCGTAACCTATGCTGCCGACGGAATGGTAACGGATGGCGGCACAATGCAGCCGTATGACGAAGAAGCCTATACGAATGTCAATTTTTCGTCGATTTGTGTGGAAAGCACCGATTCTACGCTGGATGTTGCCAATCCGGTTGCCAGAGCGTTTGGACTGGCGGTATTGCAGGCATACGCGGAGTTTTTCTACGGGCTTGGCTGCACGAAATTCAATTTCTGTTTTGACGAGCTGTCCGTTTCCGGCGGTGACGGATGGCAGACCTATGCCGAGGATCATGTGGAGGGCGGCGAAAACGCCTACGATACCGCGGCGGATTTTGCAAATGAAGTGGCAGCGCTGCTCAAAGCAACGGGCTATACCTCGATCCGTGCATTTCATGATGTGCTCTACAATACCCGAAGAAATATTGAATTGGATCCGGATATTGAGCTTTGCGTCTGGGATTTGGAGGACAGCGATGATACGGAGGAATATCTTGCTGACGGACGAACGCTGTATAACTGCATTCAGAACTATTGCTACTATGTTTTACGCTATACGGAAAGAAGCGGCAACGGAGACGCACGCGATCCGGAAAATACTTGGTGGTCGTTTCATCATTCTACGGAAGAACTGATTTATGAGGAATGGAACCCTTCCAGGCTTTATAATGCCGATGAGAGCGGCATGGATGTGACTGACGGTCTGGGAGGCGGATTTTTCCTGATCTGGGGCGACTTCGGCGGCTGGCGTACGGAGGAGCAGGTCTGGAACGGCGAAGAGGATACGGACGGCGTGTTTAATCTGATCGACCGTATGTGGTCAAACAGCGCGAAAATGTGGAATTGGTCGCTGAACAAAACGTTGGAGTTTGAGCGCTTTGAGCAGATGCGCGATTCCTTCCGATTTTTCCCCGGCTTTACCAAGTGTACGCAGGAGCCGGAGCTTCCGAAGCCTCCGGCAATGGAATGCGTTCCGAGCGCCGATCATTCTCAGCTTCAGGCGCTGCTGACAGCGGAGGATACGCAGCCGATCGATAAATCGGCATTTTCCGAAGAGTCGGTTGCAGCCTATGAGGAAGCGTATGAGAACGCCGTGGCAGTGGATGCAAACTATTTCAGTACGGCGACCGAATTGACGGACGCAGTGCTTGCGCTGCAATCTGCCACGCAGGAGCTGACCTATCGGGAAGCGTCGCCGGTTATCGCCGTGACGGCGGAGGGCAGAAAGATTACGGCGCTGTATCCGGAGCGCTTCTTCGGGGATATCTTTATATTGCCCGTGCCGGAGTTTGACGGCTATGTGATCGATCGGATCGAAGGAAGTGCG